>JAOABV010000008.1 GCA_026418155.1 candidate division WOR-3 bacterium
AGTAGAAGCAGGAACCTTGATTGCAGATGGCAGTGCGGGAAATATTATTTTTACTGCTGAAGAAGAAGCCGGTTACTGGAGTGGGATTGTCTTTGATGATGGAACCAATGACTATCTGACCCGGCTTAATCATTGTATTGTCCAATATGGCGGCGATAATAATCATAATTACGGTCCAGCTAATATTGTTTGTGAAAATTCGGCGCCAAGAATTACTAATACTCAAATTTGCCATGGCCGTGGTTGGGGAATGATTTTGCGTAATAGCACTTTAGACCCAGATAGTCTGAGAAGATATAACCGGTTCTATAATAATGACTCGGGAGATATTAGAGTTGATACGACTAAATTTTATCGGCCACTAATTGCTAACCGCAAAGAAAAAATTAATAATAAAAACGAACCCAAAGCAGATATGCGCTTAAAACCGAGGTCGCGACTCTCTTCCTTGACCAAAAATATTCTACCTCCTAATAGTAAAAATGACAGATTTCTTAAAATTAATCAGACAAAACCAAAGATAAAAGAATAAAGATAATTTCAATACTATTTATGTGAAAGTATACTCCCTTTTATTTTAGCATTAATTTTGCAATTAATAGCGTTGGATGAATTGTTTATCATTAAGAAAGAATAGATTTAAGCCATATCATAATAATCAGATATATTGCTGGATTCGTAAACTCCGATAGATTCATTGCAATTATGAAATATTTTATACAAATTTAGCGTCTTTGGGCAGATTTTCAGTCTTATATTTTAATCTTGACATCATAATAAATTTCTGTTAATATATTATGCAAGTGTGATGTGATGATAGCAAATTATACGATTATTATATTTTCAGTCGTGTGATTTGCTACCATTCAATAATCCACTTAAGAATTAAAAGAAAACTCATACTAACTAATTGAAACTGATGCTAATGAAGAGAGCATTATATTTAATTTTAGGCAGTCAAATAGTTTTATTCTATTTCCTATTCGCTGAGACCGATTCGTTAAAAGTTAAAGAAGGTAAAAGATTTATTATGATTATTGCGCCGCGTGCTTTTCGTGATGAAGAGTTTAGGGTTCCATATGAATTTTTAACCAAAATCGGTCATAGAGTAAAAGTTGCGTCTCGAGACACGATTCTTGCGACAGGAATGCTGGGGTTAGCACTGAAACCACAACTTACAATAAAAGAGATTGATACCTTAAATTATGATGGGTTAATATTAGTTGGTGGAACAGGAGCATCTATTTACTGGGATGACCCAATAGTGCATAGATTAGTTAAGCATTTTGCTTCGAAGCCTAATAAAATTGCGGCTGCGATATGTATTGCTCCGATAACTTTTGCCCGCGCCGGTATCTTAAAAGGCAAAAAAGCCACAGTTTTTCAAGACCGATTTACCTTAAATGAGTTTAAAAAATATGGTGTAATCTATGTAAAAAGCGATGTTGTCGTTTCGGATAATATTATTACCGCTTCAGGTCCTGATGCGGCGATGAATTTTGCTAAAGCAATCGCAACTAAGATTGGAAAGATAAAGCCATAATAAAAATTTTTTTGACTGTAGGAAAAGTTATAAGAGTTAAAAACACTTATCAATAATTTAATGAAAGCAGTTATCCAACGAGTCCTGCAAGCATCAGTCATAGTTGAGAGCAAGGAAGTTGCAAAAATAGATAACGGACTACTATGTTTTTTGGGAATCCATAAATCAGATAATGAAATAAAGTGTATAGAATTAGCCAAAAAGATTAGCAACCTAAGAATTTTTGAAGACGAACAAGGCAAAATGAATCTTTCGCTAATGCAAACCCAGGGTGAAATTTTGGTGGTATCGCAGTTTACGCTCTATGCAGATTGTTCTTCAGGTAATCGACCTTCGTTTACAGATGCTATGGCTTGGGATTCTGCCCGTCAATTATACGAACGATTCATTGCGGAACTACAATATCTGGGTTGCAAAACGAAAAGCGGTATCTTCGGTGCTAAAATGAATGTGGTGTTGAATAATTATGGACCAGTAACTATTATTTTAGAAGTCTAAGTTGCAATCTGAAATTAACCTCATTCCGATATTTAAAATTGATGCCTAATTAGAAATAGTAAAAACATTCACCAATAGAGTGAAAAAGTTAATTCAACGAAAGAGAACTTAACTATGATTAGAAGTATGACCGGTGTTGGCCGGGCAGAAGCGAGTATTCCGCAACGCGGTATCAAAATCACCTGGGAGATTCGCTCGAGTAATCATCGGTTTTTAGAATTGAATATGAAATTACCCCCAATTTTAGATGGCTATGAGAATAAAATTCGCGAAATTGTCCGACAAAATGTTTTTCGCGGAACATTACAATTATCAGTTACGATTCAGGGTGCGGATAATGAAAAAACATTGAATAATAGCCAGCCACGGTTGTTAACCTTGGACACAGACCTTCTAAATAATTTACTTCGGATAAGTAAAAAATTAAAAGATGAGTATAATATATCCGGAGAGTTGAATGTTAATACAATTATATCATTTCCTGGTATAGTCATTCCGGCCAAGACAAACGAAGTTAATAAAAACGAAATGCTCTGGACCCGCACAAAGAGTGCTTTAGTTAAAGCCCTTACTGCGCTAAACAGAATGAAACGAGAAGAAGGAGATTTTTTGTATCGGGATTTTATTAAGCGAGTCAATAATATCCTTAAATTATTAAAAGATATTGAAAAACGAACCAAAATCGTGCGCCAGGAAATTAAGGAAAAAATCCTTGAAGAACGGATGATTTCTCCGCAAGCTGATAATAATAAGGATATTGAAAATCAGTTAGTGCCGTTAACTAAAAGTGATATAACTGAGGAACGAATCCGATTGTTAAGTCACACAAAAACCTTTATCCGAACAATAAAGTCGAAACGGACGCAAAGTGTCGGACGAAAATTGGAATTTATCCTTTCTGAGATGCTTCGGGAAACCGAAACAATGTTAGCCAAGGCAAGAGATACGGCAATTAGTCGTGATGGTATTGCGATAAAAGAAGAAATCGACGCCTTAAAAGAACAAGTGCGAAATGTGGAATAACTTCAAATTACCATCATCTAAAAAATGATAATGACACGATTGTTTAATGTTAAGCGAAAATCGATTATCTTTGTTTTGGCATCGCCCTCAGCCGCCGGCAAAACGACCTTGTGTTATGCGGCTAAAGCACGCGACAAAAATATCTGGTATTCAATATCAGTCACAACACGACCCAAACGACCTAAGGAACGAAACGGTCGTGAATACTATTTTGTTACCGAGCAAGAGTTCAATCAGTTGCTTAAATCTGGTGGGCTTTTAGAACATACTAAAATTTATGATGCTCGATATGGCACACCTAAAAAACCCATTGAAGAGAAATTACAACAAGGAAAAGATGTAATAATGGACTTAGATGTTAAAGGCGTTAAAGCCTTAAAACGGTTTTGGTCCCATACCGTGAGTATTTATATTTTGCCACCATCGATGGAAGAATTATGGCTACGGTTAAAAAATCGAGATAAAGGTAGTTGGGAACAGTTACAAAAACGATTCGCTTCAGCAGAAAAAGAAATGAAAGTTATACCGCAATTTGATTATTTAATCATTAATAAAAACTTAAAACAAGCAATTGACGACCTTTTAGCAATTATTCGAGCTGAGAGACTAAAAGTGTCAAGATTAGTTCTATGAGAACTCTGAAAAAGCGTTACAATACACTCCAAGGATACATCCGCATCGACAATATATCCGCATTAAAGAAGATTCAGCAAACCGAAAGGGAATTCCGTGACCTTATCCAATACCGGATAGGGCTAAATGGATTTTTATCTATTAACTCCAAGACTATATCGGTTATCTTCTTCATCTGCTACAAATTTTCATTCTTTGAATTAAAGACCATTGGGGTCAATAGCAGAAGAGTATCTTTTTCAGAAGTTTCTCTATGAATTGTTAGAAAGGAGTGGTATGAAATATGTTGAAATAGAAGAAATTTGGAAAAAATTTCCTAATAAATATCTTGCATTACTGAAGGCAGCAAAGGAGTCACGAAAAATTCTTGAAGCACAAAAAACGCCATCGGTTAAAGTTCCTCATTCTGAAATTGAGAACGAAGACAATTTAACATCAACAAAATCGTCAATAACTCAAGAGACATCGAGGCAACGAGCACGCAATATTAAAGATATGGCCTCTCCAAAAACGAAGCCGGATGTTGAAAATGTTGCTCAGATTACCATTACCGAAAAAGTAGTTATTGCGGAAAAAGAAGAAACTAATCCTTACATTGCTGGCCTAAAAAGAGTCCTACGCTCGAAAGAATAATGGTCGGATGGCAAAATTAATCTGATTGGTAAGTAAAAAAGTTATGAGAAATTATAGAGCAATTATATTCACCCAAACTTTGATAAATTTTGCTTTGTGATTGGAACAGAATGTGTTTTTCTTCGATTCTTGATATAGATTTTATGACCATTAAGTTTATGAGTTCATTTAAATTCTTAACCAAAATTCGAGAGTTTTTTTGATGACGGAAAATAATAATTTGGAAATTGGATTATATTAAGAAATTTAACGACCTCTCGGATACGCGATGAAATTATTATAGAAATTAGATATTTATTAATAGACTTTTTAGAGAATAGAAATGAAAGAAAAGAATAGTAGTCAATCAGCCTTAACTTCAGTTGCGGCTCAAATCCAAAAAACGTTACCGCAATCAATTGAAGCGGAGCAAGCAGTATTAGGTGCGATGCTTTTAGACCCAGAAGCAGTTGTAAAGGCTTTGGAATTGGTTTCTGAGAGTGATTTCTATCTTCAATCTCACCGGCAGATTTTCCGAGCGATAACTAATCTTTTTGAGCGCAATGTCCAAGTTGATTTATTAACTACGGCAGAAGAACTGTCCAGAATGAAAGAACTTGATAATGTCGGTGGAAAAGAATATCTCTCCACATTGATTGATATGACAGTGACAACTGCTCATATTGAAGAACACTGCAAATTAGTATTAGAAAAATCGATACAACGCAAATTAATTCAGACGGCAACTCAAATAATTACAGAAAGTTATGACCCAACTCAGCCAACCGACGAACTTTTAGACCGTGCCGAACATCTGATTTTTCAAATTAAAGAAAGGGGCATCAGAAAAGGACTGGTGGAAATAAAAGAAGTCTTTAACCCCATAATTAAAAAACTCGAGGAACGATATTCCAAAAGAACTCGGTCAGCAATGGGCTATGAGACAGGATTTGATAAATTAGATGAGATGACCAATGGTTTACAACCAGGTGATTTTATTGTTATTGCGGGTAGACCTGCTATGGGAAAAACTGCATTCGCTTTAAATATCGGTTTAAATGTCGCTGATCACTATAAACAACCAGTTGCGATCTTTTCTTTAGAAATGACGACAGAAACTTTAATCGAAAGAATTATTTGTGCTAAATCACGCATTCCGTTTAATACTCTCAGAAAAGGATTTTTATTGTCGGATGCTGATTGGAGAAACTTGACTAATATTTCATCTTCATTAAAACAACTACCAATATATATTGATGATTCGCCTTCGCCTCGAATTTTAGAGATCAAAGCGAAAGCCCGACGACTTAAAGCCGAAGTCGGATTAGCCTTAATAATTATCGACTATATTCAACTCTGTCAACCAATTGGTCCGCCTTCAAGTCAAAGAAATCGACAACAAGAAATTTCTGACATTTCCCGAGCACTGAAAGCATTAGCCAAAGAGTTAAATGTACCTGTGATTGCGCTCTCGCAACTTTCTCGCTTACCTGAGCGACGTGAAGACCGCAGACCACAACTGGCAGATTTAAGAGAATCAGGCGCAATTGAGCAAGATGCTGACCTTGTCTTATTATTATATCGCTCGGAAGTATATGCCGATTTTATAAAAAATATTGAGCCGGGAGTTGCTGAAATAATTATTGCAAAACAAAGAAATGGGCCAACCGGAACAATTAAGTTATCCTTTCTTAAAGAAACTATGAGATTCGAAAAATTAACCAAGGAAGAAGTGCCCGAGCCGATTATCGGTGAAGAATAATTTTTCTATTACTATGCAATGCTTGATTCAAATTATAAATAACTTGTCAATAATTTGGCCTAATGACTAAAAAGTCAAAAACAGTATTTGTTTGCCAATCTTGTGGTGCGGAAAGTATAAAATGGTTAGGTCAGTGTCCGGCTTGTCAGGGGTGGGGAACTTTAGTTGAAGAAATTCGGACAAAGACTCAAGAACATAAGACTACTAAGACCTTAAAAAATCAACCAGTAATCTTATCGCAGATTACCGCAACGGAAAAATTACGATATACTACTGGCATTAAAGAGTTAGACCAAGTTTTAGGCGGCGGTATTGTTACTGGTTCTGTAATCCTTATCGGTGGCGAACCAGGCATCGGAAAGACTACTCTCACTTTACAAATTGCTAATGCTATCTCCCAACTATCGAAGACAAATAAGGTCCTTTATATAACAGGTGAAGAGTCCATAGAACAGGTCAAACTTCATGCCGAACGTTTAGGCATATCCAATGATAAGATATATCTTTTAGCCGAAAATGAACTTGAAAGTATCTTATCTCACATTCATTCAATCCGACCTATTTTAGTCGTTATTGATTCTATCCAGACTATTTATAGTTCTAATCTGGCATCCGCACCAGGCAGTGTGGCTCAAGTTCGCGAATGCACTGCTGAGATTATGCGCGTAATCAAAAAGGAAGCAATAGAAACAAACCTAAAAACTTCCGCTATTATTATTGGGCATATTACTAAAATCGGTGCAATTGCTGGACCAAAAACCTTAGAACACATTGTAGATGTTGTGCTCTATTTCGAAGGTGATAAGTTTCAGCAATATCGCATCCTGCGAGCAACTAAAAACCGTTTTGGTTCAACCCAAGAAATTGGTGTTTTTGAAATGACTGAACAAGGTCTATCAGGAGTGGAAAGTCCATCACTTTTATTTTTGTCGCTTTCCAGACATAAATTTGATAACAGCAAAAAGATTGCTGGCTCAGTTGTAATTCCAACGATTGAAGGTAGTAGACCGATTCTTTTAGAAGTGCAAGCACTTACCGCACCAAGCTACTACTCGTTTCCTCAAAGAATTACAACCGGATTAGACCTGCGACGCTTAGCTATGTTACTATGTATATTAGAAAGATACTGCGGTATTAATGTCGGAAATCATGATGTTTTTATTAACACCAGTGGTGGTATAAAGATTTCTGAACCCGGAGCCGATTTAGGCGTAATGGTTGCAATCGCCTCGACTTATAAAAATAAACCAATAGCCAGTAATATTGCGATTGTTGGCGAAGTGTCATTATCAGGTGAAATTAGACCGGTTGTGCAAATGAAAAGTCGAATTAATGAGTGTGCCCGAATGGGGTTTAATCAAATTATCGGACCGGCATATAGTTTTATGAAAGATGTTACGGATAAAATAAGCATTGAAACAATCGGCGTTAACACTGTGCGTGACGCCTTAGAAGTGCTCGGAATAATTTAGAATAATGATTGTTAGAATAAATCCATTGGAATTTTGCACTAAGAAATATATTAATAGACTTTTATCATGATATATTAATAGACTTTTATCATGACAATCAAAAAGTTAGAATTTAAGGAGTTTTTATGCTTTTTAGGAAAGAGAAGACATATTTATTTGACTGCCATGCTCTGGCTGATGGCAGAATTGTTGGTATTATTAAAAGTGGCTTAATTACTGGTAAATTTATTCTTTTGACCGAACCGTTAGCTTTACTACATAAACAAGTTAATTTGGATGAAGCCAGTATCACCCGAATTAATGAAAATAGAATTCGAATCCAAGATATCCAAAAGAAAAACATAATTGTAATTAATAAACAGTTAAATAAACAAGAATTTACTCAATTAATAAAAAGATATCAACCACTTATTATTACTACCACCTATGAAATAAAAGAGAATTTGATTACTGCAATGTCGGATACCAATCGTATTGAACTGAAAATTATCGCCCTGAATCAGTTGTATGAAATTCTTAAACCAGATTATTTGCCCGGAACTGAATTAAAAGTAATGGTAACAAAAAAAGGTAAAGAATTAGATGAAGGTATTGGTTATTTAGAAAGCGGAACTAAAGTTATTATTGCTGGAGGCGCAAAATCCATTGGCAAAGAAATCGAAGTTATTGTTCAAGGCTCGTTAGAAACAACTGTGGGAAAACTTATTTTTGCGCGACCTAAATATATCGAGGTAAAATAAGAAAAAATTCTTGAGTCGTATTTTCAGAATATTTACAAAACAAAAAAATCAACGAAATAAAATCTCAACACCAGTCCAGATATAATAGGAAATCAGTCATTAATAAGAGATACCTTTACCCTATTTTTGATTAGGGTATTAAATAAATTGAATTAAGTTTCAATCCTTTCCTAAGGTATTTCGTGTATACATTATTTCAATATTACGGACATTGCTAATACCGACTCAGCAAAATTAATCAGAAATTCAGACGAAATTTCTCTTACAAAAATGTTCATTCAGTTAATTATAATCAAAAAAGTAGCGTCAAGAATTTGGTGTAAATTTTTTCCATCAGGTAAGTTCTCATTTTTTCTTATTATTAAAATTGTCCGAAATATAAGATGTTCTTTTATTCTTAACATGACAAATCTAAATTTATATAAAATATTATACAAGTACCTTCGGCTTTGATTATCCCATCATATTCTACTTGCATGGTGCTTTGTAACAATTGTTTCAGGATTTCTTATATGGCTTGAAATAACCATTGGTGGTTTTTGCTCTTCGTGTAAATAATCGTTGGTTATTAGCCATGGGTTATTTTCTTGCTGAAATGTAAGTTATATATTCATAGGTGTGTTCTCCTTTTTTGGTTATTAAAATTGTTATTTATCATAGGAGATTATACCCTTATTTTTAATATCTCAAGTTAGAATTTACACAAAATATTATATTCTGCTCAAAAATAATAATGTTGACAAATTTATTCAAAAATGGTAAGATTTATACAATATTATTAAATAGTCTAACCCAAATGCAAGTAATCTTTATGCGCAGTAATTTAAGACAAAGAAGACAAAAAGTGAGTTTTTTGTTTTTAGGTTTATCTATAAATTCACTTTTTAGATTTATTCTCAAATTAACAAAGAATATCAAGTCACAAGTAAATTATGAATTAATTGTCGATTGATAAAGATGTATTTATAGGGGGCTTGTAATGAGCAAAACTTTATCGGATATCGAAGCAGTTGAAGTGCTCGCTGAGGCAAGAAAAAAAATTGAACGCGAGATTGAAAAAGTAATTGTTGGACAGAAAAAAGTTATTGAAGAAATTCTTATTTGCCTTTTGTCAAATGGGCACGGATTGATAATAGGTGTTCCTGGTTTAGCAAAGACATTGATTATCAATACCTTAGCACAAGTTTTAGATTTATCTTTTAATCGGATACAATTTACTCCAGATCTAATGCCGTCTGACATCACGGGCACGGAAATTATTGAAGAGGACCCAGGAAGAGGAAAAAGGAATTTTCGTTTTGTGCCGGGTCCAATTTTTGCGAATATTGTTTTAGCCGATGAGATTAATCGGACACCACCAAAAACACAGTCAGCATTATTACAGGCAATGCAAGAGCGTAAAGTTACGGTCTCAGGTATTACTCACCAGTTACCCTCGCCATTTTTTGTTTTAGCAACACAAAATCCAATTGAACAAGAAGGAACTTATCCTTTACCTGAGGCACAGTTAGACCGGTTTATGTTTAGTATCTATATAAATTATCCTTCAATTGAAGAGGAACTGGAAATTGTCAAGACAACTACATCGGCTTATATACCTCAATTGAATAAAGTGCTTAATAGCACTGAAATCTTAGACCTTCAGAGATTGGTCCGGCGAGTCCCGGTTGCGGATGATGTCATAAGATATGCTGTGGAACTGGTTGCTCTCACTCGTCCTTCTCAAGATGGTAAAGTGAAGTTTATTAATGATTGGGTGAGTTGGGGTGCTGGACCACGTGCCTCTCAATATTTAATACTTGGGGCAAAAGCGCGCGCAATTTTAGAGGGCCGTTACACACCTGACCGTGAAGATATCAAATCAGTTGCTCAAGCAGTTCTACGCCATCGAATCGTAACTAATTTCAACGCTGAAGCTGAAGGTATCAAAGCCGATGAAATTATTCGGAGATTAATTTTAGTAAAACCTGAATAAAAAACCAAAGTAGGATTGCTATGAAAAGCCAATTAATTTTTAATGTCTTAAAGATAAAAACTGAAAAAATGAGATATGACCTTGTAGTATCAGCAGAAGAATTAGAGATTACCAATTTAGACCTAATCGGTCCAGTCCGATTGACCTTTGACTTATATCGTAATGCCAACTCAATTATTTTGACCGGTTTTATTGACTTTACAATAAAACTTGTCTGTTCAAACTGCCTTAAAGTTTTTGAGCAGAAATTTTCTGAGAAGGTTTATCAAGAATATATTAGGGGAAAAGAACCGATTAAAGACTATTTCCAACAATTAGAAGACATTGACTTTGACCGCGAATATTATGATTCGGATTTTATTAATCTTACCGGAGTTATGCGAGACACCGTCGAATTAGCAATTCCTTTAGCTCCTTGGTGTAGCCCGGATTGCAAAGGAATTGAAGAAAACACTGAATGAAAGCATACAAGTTGTTTCACTGTTATTGTTAATTTGAAAAAATATGAAAGTTAAGTTAATTTTATATGTGGTCTTAGGTTTAATAATAGTTTGTTTTCGATTAGGAGCACAGGATAACGGATTTTTATCGGTATATTCTGAGCCGAGTGGATTAAGAATTTATTTAGATGGTGATTTTATAGGAACGACACCAATTATAAATTATCCCTATAAACCAGGAGAATATAGTATTAGTATCTTTTCTTCTGATACGATTGAACAAAAGTATTGGCGCCTTACAAGTGGTAGTCTTGCTTCCCGACTTTCCGCATTATGGGATTTGAGTAAAGCAGGAGCCGGAACAAAGCGGGTTAAAATTAGTTCCAATCAAAACATCGAAATTTTCTTCTCACTACCGAAAATAAATCGCACGCCAACAAAAGCGAAATTGCTAACTACTTGTTGTCTTGGAACTGGATTCTCATTTGCCTTTCTAATTGGTTATTTTGTCGCTAATCTGGTATCTGGAGACTAAAATTGCAATTTCAAAAGTTTTGGTCTCGACTTATGTTAATAATTACAATTCTGGTAATTATAACTATTGCGTCCTTTTCTTTTATTGTTGCTGAGACCAATAGAATTAAGGGTAAAGAAGCAATGTTTTATAAAAAACTGGATAATCAACGGGTCTTATGCGAGTTATGTCCGCGATATTGTGTAATTTTGCCTACAAAACGGGGCTTCTGCCGAAACCGGGAAAACCGCAACGGAACTTTATATTCAATAGTTTATAACCGTCCCTGCAGTATAGGCATTGAACCGATTGAAAAAGCGCCATTCTACCATTTTTTGCCGGGTGAAATGAGATTAACTTTAGCAACTGTTAGTTGTAACCAGCGATGTAAATACTGTCAGAATTGGCAACTTTCACAGGTTTCAGTTGAGGATATAGAAAACTATTATATGACACCAGAAGATGTCGTGCGTACTGCTCAAGAGAAGAATTTGAAGATTATCTGTTTTACCTATACCGAGCCGATAGTCTTTTATGAATATATGTATGATATTGCAAAATTAGCCAGAAAAGCCGGGATAAAAACTGTGGTCGTAACCGCAGGATATATTAATCCGGAACCATTAAAAGAATTATGTAAAGTGGTAGATGCAATTAAAATTGATTTGAAAGGTTTTACCGAAAAATTTTATGAAGAGGTCTGCCAGACTACTTTACAACCAGTTTTAGAAGCATGCAAAACGATTAAACAAGAAGGTATCCATTTAGAAATCGTCAATTTAGTCGTGCCAACATTAAATGATGATACTAATAAGATAAAAGAAATGTGTTTATGGATAAAAGAAAATTTAGGCACCGAGATTCCAATTCATTTCACGCGTTTCTTTCCTCAATACAAGTTACAAAATCTACCACCAACACCGATTTCATCATTAGAGCGCGCAGTAAAAATTGCTCAATCGACGGGATTGAAATATGTCTATATTGGCAATGTTCCAGGTCATAAATATGATAATACTTATTGTCCGACCTGCGCCAAATTGCTATTAAAAAGACAGGGCTACTCAATTGTGGAAAATAATATTATTAATAATAAATGTAAATTTTGTGGCACGAAAATTTATGGATTATTTAAGTAATTAAGAATAGTGAAAAGTACAGTCTATTACATCCCTGTTAATAAAATTAATGCTGTTTCTATAAACCAGGCAGTAGTTAATACAAATTTTATTTTTCAATTAATAAACGCAAAAAATATTGGAATTAAGGTTCACTTTGGTGAAGCCGGTAATAATAATTACTTAGAACCTAAATATGTTAAAATGTTTGTAGATTTAGTAAAAGCGAAAGGCAAAAACCCAACACTAATTGAAACCTCAACGCTTTATCGCGGTCAACGCCAAAATCGGATATCTCATATTAAAATTGCTTATGAACATGGTTTTAATGAAAACAATGTTGGCGCGCCAATCGCAATTTTAGATGGCGAAAGAGGAGAAGCGTTCGAGGAAATTGAGGTTAGTTTAAATTATATTCGTAATGCAAAAATTGCCCGCGGGCTAAGAGATTATGATACCTTAATCAACTTAGCACATTTCAAAGGCCATTTTGTTGTCGGTTTTGGCGGCGTAATTAAAAACATTGCCATGGGACTCTCTGCTAAAGGTGGCAAATTAGAAATGCATTCACAAACAAAACCTTTTGTCAAATTAGATAAATGTAATAAATGTGAAACCTGCGTTTCCGTCTGTCCCACTGATGCAATTATCATATCAGATAAGGGTGCTGAAATCAGTTCAACTTGTGTTGGTTGTGCCAGTTGTGTTGAAGTCTGTCCAGAAAATGCGATTAAGATTAATTGGAATGAAAGTTCAGAACTAACGCAAAAAAAAATGGCTGAATATGCCTGGGCAATTCTCAAAAATAGAGTGTCTTTGCATTGTAATTTTGCCTTAAAAATCACTCCCAATTGTGACTGTATGGATAGAACCGAAAAACCAATTTTATCGGACATCGGTCTTTTTATTTCTTTAGACCCTGTTGCGTGCGACCAAGCAGTTTGGGACCGAACGAAAAATAAAATAAATGAATTGTATTCAGAAATAAACCCGGAAATTTTATTAGCATATTGTGAACAATTAGGCTTAGGCAATAGACAATATGAAATTTGTGAAATCCAGCAATGATAAAAATTATTTCTAAAGATATACCACTAAAGCAAATTTGAGATTGTAAGGTAGAGAGATAATGGATAACTTGAACAATTCCGAAGATTCGCCAATACAACAAGAACCAATCCAATTAAAAGAAACCGAATATCATATCCAGACCGAGACATTTTCTGGACCGATTGAATTACTGTTATATCTAATAAGAAAAGATGAAATTGATATTTTTGATATTCCCATTGCCAAAATTACTGATGATTATCTTGGTTATCTTCGGCAAACTGAAAAATTGAATTTAGAGCTTAGTTCAGATTTTTTATTAATGGCGGTAGTCTTAATCCGGCTTAAAGTGCAACAGATGTTACCCAAAGTTCAAGAACCAGAAGAAATCCCTCAACCCATCAGTCTTGAAACCGTGTTGGCGGAATTTCAAAAATATGCGGGAATTGCGAGTTTCTTAAGTTCTTTAGAATCAAAACGATTAGAATCATTTCCTCGCAAAGGACCACCTTTAGAAGTTTTGCCCGAAGCAGGTGGTGATATTTATCTTTTAATATCTGCATTCCAAAATGTATTATCAAAAATTAGACCCAAACCGACTTTAGAAATTCAACCTATTGAGATTCGATTAGAAGATAAAATTACTGAACTGCGCCAAATTTTTATTCATAAACAGAAATTATTCTTTTCAGAAATTGCTCTTAAAGCACAAACAATTAGTGAAATTGTCATATTATTTATTGCCATCTTAGAATTAGTCCGATTGGGAGAACTTAGAGTAAAGCAAAGCGTCGAGTTTGCCGAGATTGAATTAGAGCGTAGAATACCTCTTGACATTTCCCAATAATATTATATAATTATCCAGTAATAAATTTTAAGGTAATTAGGAATGAATAGGTTGTTGAGAGTATTACTTTTTATTAGGAGAGGTGTCCGAGTGGCCTAAGGAGCACGATTGGAAATCGTGTGTGCCGTTAAAAGCGGCACCGCGGGTTCAAATCCCGCCCTCTCCGTAAAATTAGTAAATAGCATATCGCGAATATGGATAAATTATTAATTAGAGGCGGAAATAGGTTACAAGGCAGAGTTAAGATTTCTGGTGCCAAAAATGCCACTTTGCCCTTGTTAGCCGCTTGTCTTTTGACCGATAAACCCTGCATTATAAAAGAAGCCCCTTTAGTGCAAGATATCAAAACAATGGTAGAACTACTTAAATCTTTAGGTGCTGAAGTTAAAATTAAAGACAATGACATTACCGTATGGGCAAAAAATAAATTAGTCCCGGAAGCGCCATATGAAATTGTTAGTAAAATGCGTGCTTCATACTATGTATTAGGACCTTTGTTAAGCCGATTTGGCGAAGCACGCGTCTATTTACCTGGTGGTTGTGCTATCGGTCCCAGACCAATTGATTTACATATAAAAGGAATGCAAAGTTTGGGAGCTAATATAAAAATTGAGCACGGCTACATAGATGCTCACTGCACAAAATTATCCGGCACGGAAATATTTTTAGAAGGGAATATGGGACCGAGTGTCGGAGCAACCGCTAATGTAATGATGGCAGCAACTTTAGCCAAAGCCGAAACAACCATTATTGGTGCCGCATTAGAGCCGGAGATCGTGGATTTGGCTAATTTTCTGAATTCTTTGGGTGCTAAAATTGAAGGTGCCGGAACCTCACGAATCAAAATTCAGGGAGTTGACGAATTAAATGGCGGGGAATGGACGCCAATTCCTGACCGAATTGAAGCAGGCACTTTCGCCTGTGCTGCAGTAATTACCAAGGGTACTGTGGAAATTGACAATTGCTATCCTGAGCATCTTGATGCGGTATTATTGACCCTTAAAAACATTGGCTGTGAGATTTCTTTTGATTCTAATCTTCCTACTCAACATCGGACTAAAACCATTAAAGTAAAAGCACCTGATTTACTAAAACCGGTTAATATTGATACCGCACCTTACCCAGGATTTCCTACAGATTTGCAAGCGCAATTTATGGCAGTTTTAACTGTTGCAGATGGCACCAGTATTATTACCGAAAACATTTTTCAATCAAGATTTTTACATGCTTTAGAATTAAGCCGAATGGGCGCAAATATCGAAATCAAAAACAATACTGCGATTATCAAAGGAGTCAAAAAACTTACTGGAGCGCAGGTAATGGCTTCAGATTTAAGGGCATCCGCAGCTTTGGTTTTAGCCGGGTTATGTGCGGAAGGTGAAACAGAAGTTGCTCGTATTTATCATCTTGACCGAGGTTATGAAAACTTAGAGATTAAACTCAAAAATTTAGGTGCTTCGGTGCAAAGAGTTAAAGCATAAGAAATGAATAGACTCATCTTTCTGAGTTTATGCCTTAATTACAATCTATTATGGAATTTAACAGGATTAAGAAATATCAAAGGAGGTTTTTATGCCGAATGACCCAAAGAATAAAATCGTTCGCAGTAAGATACCAAATAAATTAAAAGCCCGCTATGATTTAATAATTGATTTAATAAAGAACCAAAAATGTACGGCAATCGAAGTAGCACGAAGGTTAGGCTTGAGTCGTCAAAGAATCGGTCAAATCTTACATAAATTAGGAATTGCGACACCGCGGATGCGAAAAGTAAAGTTTGGTAATCCGCGTTATCGGTATTGTTCTATTTGTGGTGGTGAAAAATCGACCTATGCCTATATTTGCCGAAAATGCTATGATAAGAAAATCGCGAGCTTTCCGAAAAGGGTATTCTATTGCCCCGTCTGCGGTAAGCCTAAGTCTTCTAAAACTGGACATCGTTGCTGGCGCTGTTTTTTGAAATCAGTCCCGCGGGTGACTTTAACCTGTGAGACCTGCGGCAAAAAATTTAAGGTTTTGCTATCAATTGTTAATATTAGAAAACGAATCGGTCGACCAAGAAGATTTTGTTCACGCAAATGTTTTATGGAATGGTGGAAAAGTCCCAATAAAAAGCAAACTTTAACTACAAAATAATGAAGACGATTCCTGTCTTGGTCGGTTCGGTTCAAATTGGTGGCGGAGCCCCAGTTAGAATTCAATCAATGGTAAAATCGAAGACCGAAGATTGCTCTGCCGTTATTCAAGAAATAAAAAGATTAGAAACTGCGGGCTGCGAAATTGTGCGCATTGCCATTCCTAATACCAATGCAATCCAAAATATCCCTAAAATAAAAGCCGAAACCAAAATTCCCATAGTTGCAGATATTCATTTTGACTATCGCTTAGCATTAGAAAGTATTAAAGCCGGAGTAGATAAGATACGAATAAATCCCGGTAATATTGGTGCAGAATATAAAATTAGAGAAATTATCAAATCCGCAAAAGATAAGAATATTCCAATTCGGATTGGAGTTAATGCAGGTTCAATTGATAAAAGAATATTGACTAAATATAAAAATCGTGGGGTTGAAGCAATTTTAGAAAGTATTAAGCAAAGCCTTAAGACTTTTGAACAGGAAGATTTTACTAATATTGTGCTTTCCGCAAAAACTGCTAATGCTTTAGAGACCATTGAAGTGTATGAGCGACTTGCGGAAATGTATCCCTACCCTTTACATATTGGCGTAACTGAAGCCGGTTTGCCTTTTGAAGGCGCAGTGCGTTCGACAACAGCATTAGCAATTCTTTTAAATCAAGGAATTGGTGATACAATTCGGGTTTCTCTAACCGGTCCGTCAATATTAGAAGTAGAAACAGCCAAAGAAATATTGACAAGTTTGGGAAAAAGAGAATTTGGGCCGGTTTTGATTAGTTGCCCAACTTGCGGGCGTTGTGAAGTGAATTTAGAAAGGATTGCCCAGCAAGTGAAAAAATATCTAAAACAGATTAAAAAGCCCATAAAAGTTGCGGTAATGGGATGTGTGGTGAATGGGCCGGGAGAAGCCAGTTCAGCCGATTTTGGCATTGCCTGCGGAAAAAAATCTGGAGTTATTTTCAAACAAGGAAAAATTATCAAAAAAGTTAAAGAAGAGAATTTAATTTCAGAATTTATTAGAATAATAAAAGATTTCACACAAGCAAACGCTTAATCATTAATCTGATTTCTAATTTTCGACGAAAACGGGTAGTTAGTAAAATGGAAAGCCTTGACAATTATATGCATTAAGTTAGAATACAAACAGCAACAAAAAATAATTATATGAGATATTTAGAAGTAAATAGAATTTATAATATGGACTGCCGAGA
This sequence comes from candidate division WOR-3 bacterium, assembly GCA_026418155.1. Lineage (NCBI taxonomy): Bacteria > Pseudomonadati > Caldifarciminota > Caldifarciminota bacterium. The sequence goes on from JAOABV010000008.1 coordinate 17,576, forward strand.
AGGGATGCGCTATATAAAACCAGGTAGCATTGATTTAATAATTACCGACCCGCCATTTGCCATTGAATTTGAGGCGAAAAAATCAAATTATCATCGTTTACAATCACGAGTTTTAGAAGGCTATAACGAAATACCGAAATCTCAATATTTAGATTTTACAATCCAATGGATGACAGAAGCTTACAAAGTTCTCAAAGAATCAGGAAGTATGTATCTATTCTCGGGATGGAATAATCTTAAAGATATTTTAATAGCGATTGAACAAGTAAAATTTATTACAATCAACCATATTATTTGGAAATATCAATTTGGTGTGGTTACAAAAAGGAGATTTGTCACATCCCATTATCATTGTCTTTATGTATGTAAAAATGATAAAAAGCGAAAGTTTTTCCCCTATGCTCGATATGATAAGACAGCGAAAGACAGAGAGGGTCGAAGCTTACATTATAGGGATAAAGAAGATGTTTGGTACATTAAACGAGAATATTGGAATGGCGATAAAAAAACGCCGACAAAACTTCCTTTCGAACTGATAAGAAAGATCTTGATGTATTCAAGCGAAGAAGGGGATGTTATCTTAGACCCATTTTTAGGTTCAGGACAAGTAGCAATAGTAAGTAAAATGATGAATAGAAAATTCATTGGATTTGAAATCGTGAAAGAATATTACGATTTTGCTAAAGAGCGATTAGAAAAAAATATCTACCGAATTAAGGACACAGAACAATTAAAGAAATTTGCGCCACTCGATATGTTTGAATCTGAATTAGAAGATAAAGTTCCTATAATTATGACTTTTGATGTGCGGGAAAAAAGAGGAGAATATGGATTTAAACAGAATACAAATTCTAATCGAAAGTTTAGCAAAAATAGGCCGAGAAAGTAGAGAAGCACCTTCATTATATAATATTGAACCATTTAGACATTTTTACTTTCAGGATGGGAGATTAAATGTCAGTGGACTTGATGATTTTGACGGTAAATTCTCAAGACGTGAAATATTGGTGAGGTATCTTCTCCTAAAGGCAGTTTTAGACCAAGGTCCTGATATGGTTGGTGTTAATGAATTATTAAGCCAAGTGATTTCATCGCTTTACAGAAGAGAAATCAGAATATTTCACAGACCGATAGATTTTTTCCAGGAACTGGGAATTACAATTGACCAAATTTTAGAAAAACATAATTCAGTAAAAGCAATAAGAGCGAATTTATGGGCTAAAAGCCAGAATACGAGACCAACCAAATATAATCTCTTTTTTGCCCAGTCTTCCAGAGGGATAGTTCCAATTAAACAAGTTTTAGATTATAGTATTCACCGATGGGGTGTTCCTCTTTGTATTCCTTTACTTTTAGAAAACGACTTACAAAAAGAGGGTAAGGAATCGAAACAACCACTAATTGATTATTTAGAATCATATGCTTCGGCGGAAATAATGGCTCAGGGACTAAAAGACCATTATCGATATGGCTTGGGTAGCGCAATCGGTGATAAAGCCTGCCATCTATTTGCAAAAATGTATGTGAGTGTTTTTAATCTTGTAAAACACAAAATAAATGATACAGGATGGACAGATATATCATATGAGACGCCATTTGACAGTAATGCTGGAAGAGTTTTGTTTAGAACTGGTTTTTTATTAGAATTTGCTAATCTTGAAGATTATAAGAAATGGAATGTTATTCAGAAGAGAATTGGGAAAGAAGGTATGCCTTATTATATTAGAGTGACAAATATCAGAGGGAAAAAAACTCAAAAAATTAAGCCGGAAAGCGAACTTTTTACATATTACAAAGATATTGTTAATAATTATCTAAAGATTGGTATGTCACCAAGAGCTGCAGAAATACAAAGAATGCCCACCCTAATTTTATATATTCTGAAGAAAAAAGGCTACCATTATTCGATCGCTGATTTTGATGACGGACTTATGAAAATTGGAACAGAATATTGCAAAAATAATACTTCGCCCAAATGTCAAAATTGTCCGATTAAACAGCTATGCTTTGCGTTTAATAAAGATAAAAGTCTAATCAAAGAATATTGGACATAATAATTTTGTGAAAATTATACTCGTTATCTTTTTTACTAACTGGTCTGAGGGGTACTCTCGGTTATCCTCAAGGTGAGCTGGTCGGCAAGCCGGAGGGCAAGCCGAGGGGCATACCCCTCGGCAACCCACCGGCTTACCCTTCTAACCGCCCAATCTACAGATATTTAGATTGTCCTTTAAGTTACCGAATGATTTAACCTTCGGATTATCAATGAGATAACAGAATAAGTCGCCTAATCTTTTGCTTACCCGGTCAATCAGGCCGGTAGACAAAAATCTTTAGCAGGTCGGACCTGTTTTAAGATTTTGGTGGGTGCAATCTGTGTAAAAGATTGCACCCCTATCTTATTATTATCTTACTAATACCATCTTTTGGGTTGCATCATATTCTTTTGTCTTTAGTTGGATAAAGTAAATGCCATTACTGACTGTTCGTTCTTCGTCATCTTTACCATTCCAAATCAAGTTATAAACTCCAGGACGGATAAACTCATTAACCAAAGTCTTTACCAGTCTTCCTGAAGCATTAAAGACTTTTAAGTCAACTTTACTTGGTGCGGTGAGGGAAAAGCGAATTGCGGTATTGGTTCTTAATGGATTCGGTTTTGGTGGATATAACATTTTATTCACGACCTCACGCGCATTAGCAGGCGTTTTTGTCAGAGAATCGTAGAATGCTCGGTCATAATTATACCAGACCGAGTAAGTAGCTCGCCCAACTGCGATATGTGTAGCAACTCCATGAGCATATAAGCGATTTATGCTTATACTAAGCAATACCAAGATGCAACTGATAATTATTGGTTTTTTTCATATCTTCCTCCTCAAAAATTTAATAATTTTTAATTTCAACATAATAAATATCGAAATCAGTTCCATTTGGGGGTGTGCCGTACCAACTCATGTGTTTTACATTTGTGTTGTCTATGACTACGGCCGCCTTGATACCGCCCCTATAAACTAAAATCGGATTACACCAATTGCAATTCTTTGGTTTCTTTATTAATCTTGTGGAACCATAGCTTATATATATTGTGCCGGTGTTGTTAATAGCTATTCCCCAAGGCGTAGCCTGAGAGGCTGGGAATTCAGGTGCGGACCACGATTCATTTAGAGGCTTACACATATATATTAAAGCAGTGTCAACCCATGCAATATGAATGCCCCCTTCCTTATCCGATACTAAAACAGGCGAAGACGACATCCATCTATGAGGGATAATTGCCAAAGGCTGTGTCCAGTTGCCGGCCGTATCTCTCATAATATAAAAAACTTTTGTGGCATAACCACCATCCCATTCATCCCACGCAACATGGACATTTCCTTTTATATCTGCAGTTATCGTGTGATTAGCATGGTATCCCTGCGGTGTAATCGGAATCGGGGATGTCCATAGGGCATTCACATCTTTCATAGAAAAGAAAATATAATCATTATATCCGCCAACACGCCAAACCATAAAAATTCTACCAATCGTATCAATATCTATCACCGGGATAACGTCACCTAAATATGTGCAGATCGTCTCTGGCGTTTCCCACGGAGTACTGTTAATCATTTTAAATGTGTAAAAAATTCGCCAATAGCCATCTGGTGATGCATCCTGCCAGACTAAATGGAGATTATCATTTCCGTCTACTTTTATACATGGAAAACGGGATGCTCGTGCGTTATTAGAAATATTAACTGGTGTTGACCAAATTCCACCTGCTGGTTTATAAGCATAAAGAATTTCCTGATTCCATTGATTACCTTGTTGTATACCATATGTATTATCGGTCCACACCAAATGGACTGTTCCTCTTGAATCTACTGCAATTGAAGGATTTTCTGATCGTCCCGAATTATTTGATACATTTACTGGTTCAAGATAATTTTCTTCCGGTTTTCTCTTACAAAAACTGGACAGAGATACAATAATCGCTAAAAGCACCACTAAAGACCTTACATATAAATGTAAATCCCTCATTTTTATTCTCCAACTACTAAATCATACTACTAAATCATACATAGGATCGAAAATTTGGCAATAGCTAAATTTTCATCAAAATCGATCTTTCTGAAATGACGAAGTTTAATCATAATTTAATAAAGTTATCTGCCTGCTGAGCAAAAAGATTTGTGTAAAATAATAAGAGTACCATCAAAAAGCAAAAAACATTCCCTACTACCTTTTTCTTATTATCTTCAAAAATCTTACTCAACATAAATAGTCTCCATTACCTAAATCTTACAACAACAAATTTATTTTATCAAGTAAAACTTTTACATTCTTTCTTCACATAACTAATTGATATATATATCAATTTTTATCCTTGCTTTTTTCTCTCTTTATTCTCATAGGGGTAATCATAAAAGGGCTCTTTGAAAAAGCGGTGATAAGTAAAATTGTTCGTATCAAATAGAATTATTGGATAGAAGTTATAAAAGAAGTATGCGGGCTTGAGGAGTTAAGGATAAATCTGATGCGCCAAATCGTAAGAAGCGTTCAATCCCACATATTGCAATCATTGCACCATTGTCAGTGCACATTACGGGTTGGGGAAAATAAAATTTTATGCCATATATTTCACCATATTCTGAAAGCCGACTGCGAATTCTTTTATTAATTGCAACTCCGCCAGAAACACCTATCTGATTAATTTTATAGTCACTGCTTACTTTTTTGACTTTTTCCCATAAGAAATCAATAACCGTTTCCTGAAAACTACAGGCAACATCTTCTGGTCGATAGTCTTTTGTGGCTTTGAGATAATATAATACTGCGGTTTTGAGACCAGAAAAACTAAAATTATATCCTGGCACTTGGGGTATAGGAAATTTGATTGTGCGCGAACCATTCACTGCTAATTTTTCTATAAAAGCACCGCCGGGATATGGTAAATTTAGCATACGGGCAACTTTATCATAGGCTTCTCCACAAGCATCATCTTGAGTTGAACCTAAAGTTTGATATTGGCAATAATCTTTAACTAATATCAGTTCTGTGTGACCACCAGAAATTATTAGACTAATAAATGGTGGTTCAAGTTCAGGACACGATAAGAATAAGGAAAAGATATGGCCTTCTAAATGGTTAACACCAACAAATGGAATGTTAAGATTTATTGATAATGCTTTAGCAAATGAAAGCCCAACTAAAAGTGCGCCAACTAATCCTGGTCCATAAGTCACCGCAATTCCATCTAAATCTTGATAGGTCTTTTTGGCAACTGCCAGTGCGGTTTTAGTTATTGGGGCTATTAACTGAATATGGGCTCGAGAGGCAAGTTCTGGAATTACTCCGCCCAGTTGTGAATGGATATACTGCGAAGAAACAATATTGGCAAGAATATTTTCCATAGACAATTTCTTTCCAGGTTCATAAGTAATAACACTAACCCCGGTTTCGTCACAAGATGTTTCAACTCCTAAGAAAATCATAGTCACACCATATTTTTAACTTTTACATTTGTTCATTAAAAGTTAGTATATTTTAATATTAAATATTTGTGGCTCACAACGCACCAAAAAGATACCTTTGGGTAGAATAATCTCAGCAGGTTCTTGATATTCGCCGATTGTGAATTTTGATAAATTGATTTGAACTTTAATATCATTGATTTGTAATTTTTGAATCCAACTTTTCGGACCGCGGACCGCAATTTGGACAGTCTTCGGTTCTAATCTTACCTTATGCTGAATTGGAAGAATAATATTTATCGGCACATCGACAAAAAGACGAGTATCTTCAGTTTCTAAGGTTGCTCGAATGGTTACAGATTCGGGAATCACCTTAAAATAATCGGCTTTTGGGGAAATTATTTTTAATTTGCGGATGATTTCTGTTGGAGTAAATTCAGAAACCAATAGCGATTCGGTAACAACTTGTCGAATAAACGGAATGTCTTCTTCAGGACCATAAAGGATTGGTGTATCTAAAACAGTTATATCAGTGATATAAAACCCTTTTTGAGTATCAGGTCGATAAGGAACAACCACGCTTACAGGTTTGCTTTCAAGTTTATCGATTAAGACTTCAACATATTCTGGTGTCGTTGACTTAAGTAAAACCGGCGTTGCAATACTTAGTTCATCCGGAGCAAGTTTGATACGATTTAATCCCGGTCGCATCATTGCTAAGTCAAGTTGGTAAATCGGCTTGTGCAAAAGCAATCTTAGGAAATCACTGCCTTTACCTGATAGTTGAACTTTGACATTAGAAGCACTGATTTGCTTGACTACTAAATGTTGGGGCAAATTAACAAATTTTATCGGTAAATCAATACTTATGGTTTGAGGTCGCATTAGATTTGCTAAGACCCAGATGGTAAGGGCTAAGATTAATGATAAAATTATAAAGGGAATATTACTTAATAATATGCGCAGTCGTCGTCTACTCAAAGTATCTTATTATCTTTAATTAACAGTATTTGTCAAGATAGGGCTTGTTGATTTATTATATTCTCTTTTGCTGATATATAAGTTGTATAATTTCACAAGTATGTTCTTCTTTTCTTATTATTAAAATCCGTGCATCATAGAAGGATGCACCTTTATTTTTAACATATCACTCCTAAATTTATACAAAATATTAACATTATCTCTTGGAGTGAAATCAATTTTAGCATTTTGCATTGTTAAGTATTCTATAATCTTGTAGGCATTAAATCCAATCGGTGGCAGTTTTTAAAAAGTAGTAAAATTAGTCAAACGAATTATTGACTAACATTTAATTATATCCTATAATTTAGGTCTATGGTTACACTTAATGTTGTTAAAAATGATAGTGAAGTTAACGCTTATATTATTCAGGCTGACCGTCATTTAGAAACGATTGGCTATACTGAGCACGGTACCAGACATGCGCGATTAGTTGCGAAAAATGCCAAGACGATTCTTTTAGAATTAGGATATAATGAGCGAATGTGCGAAATGGCAGCAATTGCTGGTTATTTACATGATATTGGTAATGTGGTCAGTCGTGAACGGCACGAACAAGTCGGTGCTTTAATTGCTAAAGACATCCTTAATCGTTTAGGTATGCCTCATAATGAAATTGCCGAGATCATTTCGGCATTGGGCAATCACCACGAAGAGAATGGTAATCCAATATCAGAAATTTCGGCGGCGCTGATTTTAGCAGATAAATCTGATGTGCATCGTAGTCGGGTGCGCAATCCGGAATTCATTAAATTCGATATCCACGACCGCGTAAATTTTGCGGTAAAAAAATCAGTTTTGAGTGTTAGTCGGCCGGAGCGTAAAATCACATTTGACTTGGTGATTGATACTTCAATTGCTCCAGTAATGGATTATTTTGAGATTTTCTTATCCCGAATGATTATCTCACGCCGCGCCGCAGATTTTCTCAAATGTAAATTTGAATTAGTAATTAATAACAGCCGACTAATTTAATGACTAATAACGATTTTGATAATAAGACAAACCCTAAAGATAATGAGAAGAAAACAAATTCTCAAAGGTCAGCACCTAATTTCTGGAAGCAACTTGATGTCTTCGGAGTTAGCGAATTAATAACTTTTCTTAGAAATCCAACTAAGGTTTTCTTTATTAATTTATTGGCTGGTATTGGTCGGGGATTAGGTTTTGCTTTGGGAATGACAATATTGGCAGCATTAGTCATTCTTGTTTTACGACGAGCCGTAAATGCGCCAGTGATCGGTGCTTATATTGCCAAAATTTTAGAGGTAATTGACTACCAAAGACAAATGTATCGGTAGTATCTTTTAGAGTTCTATTAAGATGGAAAATAAAAATTAAAATTTATGATTACACCTCAAGTTTTAGCGAAGATTGCGCGTCTGGCAAAATTAGGCTTAACTTCTGAAGAATTAGTCGATTTATCTCAAGATATTGAAAAAATTATTCAATATTTTAATCAACTGAAAAGTCTTAATTTAGACAAAGTGATGCCTATGACTCATGCGGTGGAAATGACTTTAAGACTTAGAACAGATGAGCCGAAAGTCATACCAGAGGTTTGTAAATATTTACCCTATATAAAGACTAACTATTTTTCCGTGCCGATAATTTTAGAATGACAAATCTTAATTCAAATGTAATTGCCAATAATGAAAGTTTATTAACTAATCTTTCTATAACCGAAATTCATAAAAAGTTAAAAAGCCGAGAAATTAGATTCTCCGAACTTGTTGATGCGGTTGTTAATCGCATTAAAGCCGAAGACCAGAAAATTTGTGGCTATATTTCACTCTTTATTGAAGATGCCTATGCCCAGGCAAAAAGATTAGATGAAACAATTACAAACTATGAAGAGATTACACCCCTTTTAGGTATTCCGATTGCAATCAAAGATAATATTTGTGTTAAGGATAAACTGGCATCTTGTGGTTCAAAAATTCTCAGTAATTTTATTAGTCCATATGATGCAACGGCAGTTATAAGATTAAAACAGGCAGGTAGTATCATTATTGGTAAAACCAATATGGATGAGTTTGCTATGGGTTCATCGAATGAGACTTCATACTATGGTCCTGTGGCTAATCCCAGAAATCCGGCTTATGTTCCAGGTGGTTCAAGCGGTGGTTCAGCGGCGGTTGTGGCTTATGGGGGTGCTTGGGGAGCTTTAGGAACTGATACTGGTGGTTCAGTTCGATTGCCGGCATCTTTTTGTGGTGTGGTCGGACTTAAACCAACTTATGGCAGAGTTTCGCGATACGGACTAATTGCTTTTGCTTCTTCTTTAGATTGTATTGGAACTCTAACTCGCTCCGTGGAAGATACCGCATTAATCTTTGAAACTATTGCTGGTTTTGATGAAATGGATGCAACCTCAGTAAATTTGCCAGTTAAAAAAATTGAGTTTGACTATACTCTTTTTAAGGAATATACTTTAGGTGTTCCCAGAGAATATTTTGCTGAAGGATTGGATGCTAACGTTGCTAATATCATTGATGAAAGGATTAAGGCATTAGGCAAATTATGCAAATCAATCCGAGAAGTTTCTTTGCCTAATACTAAATATTCTATTGCCACTTATTATTTAATATGTACAGCAGAAGCATCTTCTAACTTAGCTCGGTATGATGGTGTAAAATACGGTTTACGCGTCAATGCACCATCACTAAGCGAACTCTACGACTTGACTCGGGAACAGGGTTTTGGAAAAGAGGTGAAACGAAGAATTTTGCTTGGCACCTATGGTTTATCTAAAGGCTATTATGATGAATATTATGGCACAGCCCAAAAAGTCCGGAGTTTAATTAAGCAAGATTTTGATGAAGCATTTAAGTTATGCAATTTAATTCTAACACCAACTGCGCCAACTCCACCATTTAAATTGGGTGAAAAAATTTCTGACCCTTTGGCAATGTATCTTTCAGATGTTTATACAACTTCAGTAAATCTTGCCGGACTGCCAGCAATCTCAATTCCAGTTGGCGAAGTTGACGGTTTACCGATTGGAATGCAAATTATCGGACCAGCATTTGAAGAAGTTCATATTCTTAATTGTGCAAAAGTTATTGAATCTTTGTGTAAATAAATGCTAAATCCAATAACCAACCAAATTATCGATTGTAAATATGAAGTAATTATTGGCTTGGAAGTTCATATTCAATTAAAGACGAAATCTAAATGTTTTTGTTCTTGTCCGGTTGAGTTTGGCGGATTGCCTAATACTAATGTCTGTCCAATTTGTTTAGGATTACCCGGAACTTTACCGGTTTTGAACCACAAGGCAGTAGAATTAGCCGTAAGAGCAGGCTTAGCCCTTAATTGTCAAATTGCGCAAAAGAGTAGTTTTGCTCGTAAGCACTACTTTTATCCAGATTTGCCCAAAGGTTATCAAATTACGCAATATAAAGAACCTTTAGCAATAAATGGTTTTATTGATGTCAATGGTTCAAAAATTCGAATTCGTCGGCTTCATTTGGAAGAAGATTCAGGAAAATCGATGCATTGCGGTAATGAGACTTTGGTCGATTTTAATCGTTGCGGAGTGCCTCTGATTGAGGTTGTCACTGAACCAGACATTCGAAGCCCGGAACAGACGGTTCAAGTGCTTCAAATGTTAAGACAAATATTACAATATCTTGATGTCTCAGATTGTGATATGGAGAAAGGACATTTTCGCTGTGAGCCGAATATCTCTCTAAGAAGAGTAGGGGAGACAAAACTCGGGGTTAGAACCGAGTTGAAAAATCTTAATTCGTTGCGCAGTGTCAGGGAAGGACTACAATTTGAAATTGAACGACAAAAAAAGATTTTAGATAATAACGGTATAGTTGTTCAAGAGACTTTATATTGGGACGAACAGTCTAAAACTGCTGGTCCAATGCGAGGCAAAGAAGAGAGTGAAGATTATCGTTATTTTCCTGAACCAGATTTGCCGGTTTTAGTAATTGAAGAATCAGAAATCGAAAGCATCAAAAGGTCTTTACCATTAATGCCTTGGCAAAGAAAAGCAATTTTGTTAAAAGATTACAATTTACCAGAAAGTATTGCCGAGATTATTGTTGAAACTAAGGAGTTTGCCGACTATTTTGATGCGATGTTAAAAGAGATTAACGATGCGCAATTAGTGGCAAATTGGTTAGTTACTGAAGTTCGGGCAGTACTTAACGAAAAGAGAATTGAGATTCAAGAATTCTCTGTTACACCCCATAAATTGGTTCAATTGTTAAAAATGCTTAAAGAAGAAAAGATTTCTAATCGAGTGGCAAAAGATATTTTTAATGAGATGATAGCCACAAATAAGAGCGCCTTAGAAATTGTTAGTTCAAAAGATTTGACATTAGTAGATGATGAAAACTTACTTTTTAATGCTGTGAGAGAAGTTTTAGATGAAAATCCAGATGTGGTGGCAAAATATAAAGCCGGTAAAACAACCGTGATAAGTTATTTAATCGGTCAAGTGCAGAAAAAGACCAAAGGTAAACTTAAACCGCAAAAGATTCAAGAGGCAATTCAGAAACAATTACAATGAAAACATATATACAATTTATAGGTTGGCAGTATTAATTGATGTCCAGATTATGATAGTGAACTTAAGAATAGTGCAGGATTTAATTATTAGAGTATATATTTGAATGCTAATATAACTGATTTTTGAGAGTGTTTTGTAACATAAATTCTTGATGAATTTATTATGGACCACAACATAGAAACAAATATAGACCATAAAATAGAATCTGATAAAGATAGTTCAAGACACTTTAAAGGCAAACGTTCAATGCTCTTCATAATAAACTATATAAACTTATGCTAAAAGCCATATTGGAAACACCTGTCCCTTTTAAATTCGCTTCTCGGATAATTTCTTTTGATACAGCCAATTACCTTATAATTTCACATAAAATTAAGGAAACATTTAAGTATACATTTACATTTTTATGATATGTTTTGATTGAGATATTAAGAAGCCTTCTAAAAAATGAAAAAATGCGGTGGAGTTAGTAAAATCTGTCTTACTTTATCAAGTAGTTAATTGGTTTGGTTGGAGAGAGTTAGACTTGATTAATTGGGTATTTAAGATAATTTTTCTTTTCCATTTCAAGTATGGCGTTAGCAATTATCTTTGTATCTTTGACCAATAAAGCAAATATCAAATCACTATCTTAATATAAGCCGTATCACTTGCACCAGCACAAGGAATTGTTAAATTTGACTGGTTAGTAAGCTAAGTAATTATTGCACCATAAGCACATATATTGGAACTGGCCCCGGTTCTAAAGGTTAAATCTTTGCCGGTAGCAAACTCATATGCGCGCATAATGAGTAATGCTTGAATGCTATCAATGATTAGAAACAAGATATCAGGTTTAAAACTTTCTAATGAACCTATTATGATATTTTTAATTTCGTTCACCTGTAATTTGGGTTTTATTTTAATAATGTTCTCGGCGATTGCTCGTTTGTCCGATAATCGTTCTAAATATAACTGAATATCGCTTATATTCTTTTTTATGAATCCAAAATTAACTTGGGCAATCGTTCATCATATTTGGCTCGCAGGACAAGATAAAGTCCATTTGCTCTGACTGACTAAATGTATTATTTGACAAATACTAAGTTTTTCCTTAGGCGTGATGCCGATTTTTAAATCGTTAGCAGTTTTACAGAATTTTATACCGACCGGGTATAGTTTTAAGCGAAGAAATTTCTGAAAAATATTTACGCATTTTCGAGATCGTGTATTTATGGTCCTCTTAAAATAAACTTCCGTATATCCAACCAACTATAGTTGACAGAATAATTACTAACGCGATATAAGTTAGTGTCTTTTTAATACCCATAATACTTCGTAAAACAAGCATACTCGGTAAACTGACCGCAGGTCCAGCTAATAATAGGGACAGTGCTGGACCCTTGCCCATTCCACTACCTAAGAGCCCCTGAAGAATAGGAACTTCAGTCAAAGTTGCAAAATACATTAATGCACCAGCAATAGCCGAAAAGAAATTAGCAATAAGCGAATTACCACCAACTAATGATGCTATAAACCGAGAAGGAATAACACCTGAATCAGTATTGGGTCTACCTAAAAAGAAACCAGCAAGAAAGACCCCAACAAAAAGTAACGGCACAATCTGCTGAACAAAAAACCAAGTGGAAAGAACCCAATCTTTTCGTTCTTGTTTGTTAAACCATTTTATGATAATAAAGAACAAAGTAATCAGTAGAATTGTTGTAAGATACCATTTGATATTATAAATTGTGCTGTAGAATCCAATTGTTTCTTGGGGTTTTGACCAAGCTGCAAAAATGAGAATAAAAATCAAGGTGAGAAAATAAAATGCATTTTGTATAAGGCTACGATTTTTAACACGAGTTCCAATCGCTATATTATCCTCATCTTCGACTTTTTTGTCTTTAAAAAATAGCGACATTAATAGCCCAATGATAATTGAAAATACTAAGGCGCCAACCGCACGCGCAATACCCATTTCTAGTCCTAATATCCGTCCAGTGAGAATTATTGCTAAAACATTAATTGCTGGTCCGGAATATAAAAATGTAGTTGCTGGACCAATACCAGCACCGCGGTTATATATTCCTGCAAACATCGGTAAAACAGTGCACGAGCAGACAGCAAGAATTGTACCGGAAACAGAAGCAACTCCATAGGAAAGTATTTTATTGGCTTTAGCACCAAAATATTTAATAACCGCTTCTTTAGATACAAACAAACTGATGGCACCAGCAATAAAAAATGCTGGTATTAAACAAAATAAGACATGTTCCCGTGCGTATTCTTGGACTAAATAAAATGCTTCCAAAATCGCCGATTGAATTCTTGTTCTGCTTAACGGAACAAAGTAGAAAAGCAAAAAGACCAAAATAAATATTAATAGTTTTGTTCTATCTTTCATTCAGTCATCTCTTTTTTATCAGCAAAATTATAGCATCAAAATTTCCGTCGGTTTGGTTATTGGTGCCAGTTTTTAGAGACAATATCTTGATATACTATTCTGAACATTTTTATGCTATCTTATCTTTCATTTATTCATCTCTTCTTCAATCCATTTTTTGATTTCTTCTTTAGATGGAATTCTGCCAGCCGATTTAATTTTTCCGTTAATGATTAATCCGGGTGTGCAAAGGATTTTGTATTCCATTATTCTCTTCATGTCCGTTATTTTTTGAACATCAGCCGGAACATTCAATTCGGCCAATGCGTCGAAGGTTCTTTTTTCGACTTCGGAACAACGAGGACAGCCTGTTCCAAGAATTTTTATTTCCATAATTTCCTCCGATGATTTTTATAGTTTATTTCATCTTTTTGCCGAACCGACCAATTACACATTTATCCTCTTTTCGTAAAGAGAGGCGAGTTTTTAATCGTTTGGCATCAGCATCAAAAATATCACCCGATATCGCTGAAAATAAATCCAGAATAATTTTGTGCACCTTGTCAGCAGATTTTGTTATTGAGTAATAGACAAAACGTCCTTGTTTACGCTCGGTAACAAGACCAGCACATATCAGGATTTTAAGATGCCGTGAGACATTGTATTGGTTTTCTTCCACGGAATCGATTATTTCACAGACACACATTTCACATTTTGCCCAATCTAATACCCAAAAATGCGTAGTCGAGTTTTGTCGGACAATGCCTTAAAAATATTAATCACTTATAAATTTTGACTGCCTATTAACTCCTATCAATGCTTATATTTACAATAACGTATACATTATATTAAAAACTTTCTATATGTCAATTATAAATTTTGAGACATTACTCGAAGATATTTTTGATATTTAATTTATAAGATTTAAATTCCTTTATAAAATTTAAATTCTTTTAGTATCCCCAGATTTCATTCAAAAAAGACTTTCGTCGACAATCAACACAAAGAATTCTTTGGTGTTGTGAGCGATAAGGAAGGTCTGAGTAGCGAGTAGCGAATAGTGAGGAATTAGTTTCTTCGGAAATAACTCCTAAATCCTTATATAAAGTCAAATACAAAGACGGATTCGCAAATGCGAGTTCACCAACTTTATGCGCAATCCATAAGAGTTGGGCTTTAGGTGCAACAACAGTTCCACAGATTTCACAAAATACCAATTCTTTTTCAATAATATTCTCATAGCCGTCTTTTTTAATCTTGGCTAAATCGTAATCTTGAGTATGCTTTATTCCTTCTTGTGTAGAGCAATAATTAACACATTGGCCACAATAGATACATCTTTCTTGATAATGGATGACCTTTCTGACTTTTCTTGGTATATCGTCTTCAATTGCGCGGGCTTTTGCCGGACAGACTTCAGCACAAGCACCGCATCCAATACATCTTGCTTCATTATAGACAATTATGCCACGAAAACCTATAGGTGGTATCGAAGGCGCCTTGGGAAATTTTGCGGTATAAGGTCCCTTAAAGATTGCCCGAATTGCTTCACCTAGTTCTCTTAATTTCGGTTTTCTCATAATATCGCCTCAATTTTTGAGATTAAGATTCATTGCTGTTCTTCTTCTGCTGATTGAGCAATTAGTTCTTTGTTAAATTTATCCTGACCGAATTTATCCATCTTAGATTTATGCCACATTTTGATACCGAATAAAAGCGAACCTCTAGCTAAGGCATGCGCAGCTACAGGCATCGTAATTAAAATAAAAAAAGCACAAACTAAGGCTTTTATTCCCATGGAACTAAAGCCTTTGAAAAAGAAGATGCCGAGCATTAGTCCGCAAGTTCCTAAAGTGACGCCTTTTGTTGCTGCCTGCATTCGATTATATAAATCAGGAAATCGAACTAAACCTAAACATCCTAATAAATCAAAGGTCACTCCAATGATAATTGCTATCCAACCCAGCAGTGACCAAATGTTAATCATCAAGACTCCTTCCTTCAAGATATTTAGCTAAGGCTAAAGTTCCAATAAAACTTAAAATAGCAATTGTTACTGAGAGGTCCATCAAATAAGGAATATTATAGCGCAAAGCCATCAGTGCAGTAATACAAGTAAAAATGATACCCATAATATCAACGGCAATCACTCGGTCAGATATACTAGGACCTTTTAAGGCACGATATAAACAAAAGAAAGCACCAACTGATAATAATATTATTAATATCTCCATTTTTCTCCAAAATCATTCCACAGAACTGCTAATGTGAGGTTTATTATTTTCTGTGGTTTTTCATTAAAATTCATAATTATTCAAAAATCTTTTTGAGATAATGTTCAAATGGTTTTACAATGCATTGAGTTGCTTTCTCCAAATCTTCATGCCGAATCCAAATCCAGTGGATATAAAGCGTATCGCCAACGATGTCAACGCTCATTGTACCTGGTGTCATAGTAATTGAATTAGCCAGTAAGGTACGGGCTAAATCGGTTTTGAGCATTGTTTTAACTTTGACAATACCTGGTTGTAGCGGTTTTTCTGGATGGATGACGCGATAGGCAACATCTAAGTTCGCCTTAAGACATTCCCAGGCGAAAACCGGAATATAAATTAAAAACCAGAACAAACGATGTGGTTGCAGAATTTTAATCGGTCGATAAGTAAAATAACCACCGAAGACAATAGCAGCAATTAAGGCAACGAGTATCCCAACCCAAAGTGATGGTGGATAAAATGTCCATGTCAAAATTAACCATAAGATAAAGGCTAATGCTAAAAAGCCGAACCGCTGTGACATTGTAATTAACCTTTTAGTTTTCTAATTTCAGAAATATCGAAGGTCTTATATTTTTCATAAATACGAATAATTAATGCCAACATTACCGCAGTTGTGCCTAAGCCGATGACAATTGCGGTAAGGACTAAGGCTTGAGGAATGGGGTCAACGAAATTATAATTCGCATCGACCCGAGTTATGATTGGTGCAAGCGCATTTTTCTTAAATCCGATGAAGGCAAATAATAAATTTATGCCATATTCAGCAATGCAAAATCCTATTGCTATTTTTAAGATGTTTCGTTTTGTAACAATAGCATAAAGCCCAACAATAATGAGTAAAATACAGGCAATAAATAAGAACATAGTTTACTCCTTTATTAAATAGTGAGTTGCGGCTAATGCTAAAAAGATGCTAAGTAAACCAGCACCAACTTTGATACCAATGGCAATATTGGCTAAAGGAATTATTCCGGCACTCAAGATTTTAAGTGGAATTCCTTTAGGTAAGATATTGGTAAAGAAGAAGACACCGGTTAATATTCCCAGGAGCGCAATAAAAAGAAACAGGAGACCACCAATACTTTCTAAAACTGAAGCAAAAAAATATGAATTCTTTTCTCTGATTTCAGCCGCCCCAAAAGCCAAAACTAAAAGAATGAACGAAGCCGATAGAATCACACCGCCAGCAAAACCGCCTCCAGGGGTTAAATGGCCATGAAGAATAATATAACAACCATACAGAAAAATAAAACCGGCGATGAATCGTGAAATTGTTTTGACAATGACCGTCATACCATTTTCTCGGGTCTGGTGGGTTTTATTATTAGTAAAATTAGGATTTGTCATAGTCTTCCCCTGATTCTCATTATCGTTAAAACACCTAAGACTGATGTAAATAATACCACTGCTTCACCAAAAGTATCATAGCCACGGTAATCTAAAATAATTGCAGCAACGATATTGGCAGCACCAGTTTGTGCCAGTCCGTATTCAATATATTGACGGGCAACTTTCATAATCGGTTCACCAAATGGCGGTAGGGCTCTAATACCATAAATTGTCAGCATGATAAATAATGTTCCGAAAACAAAAAATGTGATAACGGGAAATATGGCTTCGGTTTGAATACCTTTACCAATTGTTGTATCAGTATGCGTCGTCTTTAAGATTGCTGCAGCAAAAAAGACCACGGTTAAAATTTCGACAACAATCTGAACAATTGCTAAATCTGGTGCTTGAACTAAAATGAACATAATTGCGACTGAAAAACCGACAATGCCCAGAGCAACCGCAGCAGCCAGTAAATCTTTGATTTCAATCGCAACAATTGCTGCTGCAAGCATTGCAATTGATAGTAAATAGAGTTCAATCATCAAGTACTCCTAAATCTTTTCGGATAAATTTTATTATAATAATAGACAATGCCAATCAATATTGAAATAATTAGAATAACCGGTGCTAAAGTGAAAGATAAAGGATTAAGATTAATTATCTCAATATTAAATAATTTTGTATTTATTAATGAAGGAATAACGATAACACGCCAAACTAATGGAATTACTAATACACCCAAAATAATGCTTAAGATGACAAGAAATGCTGGAGGAAATAACATTGTGAAGTTAGGGTCACGAATGTGATGAAAATGTCTTTGCGTATCTTCTCTTGAGTTTGGTTGTAATGAGTATATGAGTTTTAATAAATAAATTGGCGTCACAATTATCCCGAAAATTATCACGATAAGAAATATCAATGGAACAAAATTTATGTTAAACATTTTTATCTGAGAAACTCCTTCAATAAGCCACCACTTAGAAAAAAATCCGTTTAAGGGCGGAATTCCGATACTGGCTAAGGAAGCAATTAAAATGATTGTAAAGGTTAGCGGTAATTTAGTTCCAATATTATGAAAATCTTCTAAGCGTGTTGTCTTTATCCAATATTCAACGGAACCTGTGGCTAAAACAAGGGAAGGTTGAAAAGTTAGATAGTTGAGCAGATGATAAATACTACCGGCAATTCCATACAGATTGGCAGAACCAATGCCGATAAAGACAAACCCAATTTGACTAATAGAACCAAAGGTCAACAATCGATAAGCATCTTTTGAAGCCTTAGCCACTACAGAAGCAATAACGATACTTAAAGCCCCAAATCCCAGAATAATTAGTCGAATTAAATAAGTATCTCTAATATCAAATATAAAATAAGAGATGCGGAATAAAAGATAGATACCAACTATTTTATCAATTACCATAGGAATAAATGTCATAACTGTAACGGGCGATTTCACTATTTTCAGAGTCCAAGTATGTAAAGGGATTATTCCAATTTTTCCAATGATACCTAATAATATTAATAAAAAAGAAACTACTAATACTGGTGTGTTAGCAACTAATCTTGGTTCTGAAATAATAGATGTCACACCCTTAGAAAATAAAAGCATTAATATTCCTGATAGGATAAAGACATTAGATATTCCTACGATTAAAAACATCGGATTAGTAATCGTAGATAATTTAACTATCTCTTTTTCAGTTTGTCCGCCAGCAGTAATCAAAATAAAGATATAAAGCACAAGCAATGAGATGACTGAAATCAGAAATAAAAATATTAGATTATTAGCAATGATAATACTATTGCCAATCGATATCGTTATCAGGAGAAATAGATAATAGATATTAAGATGTCGATAATTACGCATTGAGCGGAGTGAATAGAGCAGAATCATAAATCCTATGAGGGCAACACTTAAAACAATGACACTACTGAATTGGTCTAAATAAAACCCAAAATCGATATTTCGGAATGTCCAAAGTTTATGATATAAGACTTCGGTTTTGCGAGTAATGATAAAAAGATAAGTGGCATAATATAAATTAAGAATTGTGCCTAAAAAGTTAAATTCATTTCGAAGCCAAGAGATAAAGAGACCTAAGAACCCGGCAAGGATGGGAATAATTGATAATAAGACTAATGAGTTCATTTACCGTATTTAGACCGTAGTTTTTCGGTTTTTTGCCAGGATAATTTTAATAAATCTTTTCCGGTATATCGAACTTTCCCATTTTCCAATGCGACCATTCGTTCTGTGCAACAATAACAAGGGTCAACCGCTGCTAAACATAATGCGGCATCAGCAATAGAATAACCTTTAACGGCAACTTCATTAGACACGATATTCATATAACTTGGCGCCCGGATTTTATGTCTTATCGGACTATTACTGCCATTACTTCGAACATAATGGAATACTTCACCCCGAGGTGCTTCAGCTCGACCAATGCCTTCACCGGGAACAATCTCATTAACTCGATTTTCAATTGGACCAGCAGGCATTTGTTTAAGACATTGCCGAATAATTTTTATTGATTCAAAACATTCTAAAAGCCGGACTTTGGCTTTGGCAAAGACATCGCCTTCTTCAACCACGATGATATTCCAATTTATTCGGTCATAGGCACAATGTGGGTCATCTTTTCGCACATCAATGGCAACACCTGATGCTCTTGCGGTTGGTCCAACCACACCATAATTAATCGCGTCTGGTTTTGAAAGCACCCCAACATTTTCTAAACGGGCATGAATGACAGGGTCATCTAAGACTGCTTTAGTAAACATCATTGTTTTGTTTTCGATTTCATTCAGGGCTTTTTCGATTTCAGAAATCTGTTCAGGCAAAATATCGCGTCTGACACCGCCGACTTTATTCATCGCATAGTGATTACGATTTCCGGTTATCCATTCAAATAAATCTAAAACCAATTCGCGATATCGCCATGCCCACATCCAGACTGTATTATAACCAATAAAATGGCCAGCTAATCCTAACCAGAGATAATGAGAATGGATTCGTTCTAATTCGTGAATTATGGTCCGAATATATAGTGCTCTTTCCGGAACCGAAATATTTCCAGCATCTTCAACCGCAAGAACAAATGCTAAAGGATGAGAATTAGAGCAGATACCGCAAATTCTTTCCACCAAAAACGGTATTTGGTCATATGTCATTTTGGGTGAAATAAATTCATGTCCGCGATGATTATAGCCGATATTTATTTCTAAGCCAATTACCTTTTCGCCTTCAACAATTAATTTGAAGAACTCGGGTTCTTCTTGAAGTGGATGATATGGTCCAATTGGAACTATTCTTTTATTGCTCATAATTGACATCTATCGCCTAAATCATAATATGCTCTGCAGTTGGAGAAAGTAAATCCGCTGATGTTAAATCGCATTGGAAAAATTTTAGCAATCATCTTATTCATAATCTCGTCTTAAAGGATATTTATCTTTAGGCCAATCTTCAGCGGTCAATAATGGTAATAAATTAGGATGACCTTCAAAATCAACACCTAAAAGTTCATGTATTTCCCGTTCAATCCAGTTTGCTGCCGGATAGAATGTTGCAAGCGACTGAATTTTCGGATTATCTTTTGAGACAAATGTTTTGATAGTAAAATAGGTTCCAATTTTGTCATAGGAGAAATGATACAGTATTTCAAATCCATCGCGCGTATCAATGCCAGTGGCAATTGATAACCTTAGTCCTTTATCCAGAAATAGAAACTTAGCAATATCGACAATCTTCTCTTTCGGAATCGTAATATATAATCGTCGTTGGTTATGTTGAAATATATTTGCTTCAGGAAACTTCTGTTTAATTTCTTCTTGTAATTTTACAGATTCGTTATTCATAATTCTTGGAGATAAAATTCACTTAAGTCTGATTTTACTAACATATGCTTATCATAATTTCTGTAATGCTTTAACAACACCTAAGATAATTGCTTCTGGTTTAGGTGGACAGCCGGGAATATAGACATCAACTGGAATATGTCTATCATAAGGACCGACAACATTATAAGAATCTCTAAACATATGAATATCACACGCACAAGTGCCGACACCGATGACTAAACAGGGTTTAGGTGTTTGTTCATAGACTCTGATTATTCGGGGTAAAGTTTTTCGGTTGATAACGCCGGTTACTAATAACGCATCAGCATGGCGAGGAGAACCAACTAAAACAATGCCGAACCGCTCAACATCAAATCTGGGTGTGAGTGCGGCTAAAATTTCAATATCGCAATTATTGCACGACGCTGCCGCAACATGAAAAACCCACGGTGATTTTTTTAAGCCTAAAATTCTTAGATCTTTCATATTAATCTGTTTTTAGCATCAGTTAAAATTATTGCCGCAATTTTCTAAGCATTGCCTTTTGATGTTTAGTGTAACCTGAATTCATATCATAATCTTAAAAATGCTAAAATTATTGATATCATTGATAATGGTGTTAGTCCTAACCAAAAGAACTTTAGTGCCTGGTCAACACGTAGCCGCGGGTTAGTGTTTTTTATGAGAATTATCAACACTATCAATAATAAAAACTCTGGAATTGCTTGTAATCTGGCTAATCCACCCCAGAATAGGGTAATTTCCAGACAAGGTAATAAAAATAACATCATTGCTTTTGACAATTTAAATAATCCTAAGGCAAAGCCCGAGTATTCAGTATAAACTCCTGCCATTAGTTCTTGTTCGGCCTCAGCAATATCAAACGGCACATAACCTAATTTTGCTTGCACGCAGATAATCAATACGATAAATGCGATTATGCCTGACACCGAGTAAAGCAAGGGACCGTTTATTTGCTGATATATCACAATATCGCCAATTCTAATAAGACCACCGGTTTTGATGACGACAGTTAGTATTGCAATAAGAAATGGTAGTTCGTAGCCAAAATAGAGAGTCATTTCGCGTGAAGCACCAATGGCACTTAATGGATTTTTTGATGCCGAAGCACCAATAATAGTGGCTAAAGGTGGTATTGCTAATAAATAGATTAAGACAATTAGGTCACCAACAAAAGATTGGGTCGGGTTAAAGTTCATATAGAATAACATAACGGCAATTGCAGTTACAGCGCTCACGCTTAGAATTGGTGCCAAAAGAAATACGAATCGGGATGCGCCTTCAGGAATTAATGTTTCTTTAGAAAGCAGTTTCAGAAAATCGGCAAACGGCTGATACCAGGGTGGACCAACTCGCCATTGGATTCGAGCAGACACTTTGCGGTCAACCCAAGTTAATAAGAGACCAATTACAGCAGTAAAAAGAAACCCAGGAAAGATTAAAAACCAGAAAAGTATCTTCATCATACTGCTATTTACTATCAATCAATTTCATGACCTACGCCAAAACGGTGAACGCGAGATAAATCTTTGACCAATGATTACTTTTTTAATCTCATCTTCAGTTAAGAATTTTAAGGCACCCGAGGCACAACTGGCAACACAACGCGGTCCTTCAGCACGGTCAGCACATAAATTACATTTCTGCGAAACATGATTAAAGAGATTTTTGTCCAGAACACCAAAAGGACAGGCTAAGATGCAAGATTTACAGCCTACACAATGAAAACTCGCTTGCAAGACTAAACCTTGGTCAGTAACTTTTAAGACTTCAAATGGACAGGCAGAAGCGCATAGGGGTTCTTCACAATGCCGACAAGCCAGCGGTAAATTAACAGTTGCGGAAATATAACCGTAGCGAATCCGGGCTTCATTAAAAGCACTCCGACACGCTGATTCGCAAGAACGACACCCAATACAATAGTCTAAATCTAAAAATATTCGTCTGTGATTATTTGTCATTGATATTCAGTCTATCTTGGTTAATCTGTGATATCATTTACTTAGTCAATCTTCCTTTAGCCATAGGCATTATAATTTCTTTTGTAAAATTGTCAATCTTTAAGGGAAAGAGCATTCGGTTTTCTGGGGTGTTTGTCGATATTGAAACTGCATTTACCGGAACTGCATCAGTAATTTCTACAATGAATTCTTTGGTTTTGTTATCAACAGTTAGATTAACTTTATCTCCTGTTCTTATTTGTAACATCTGGGCTGAAACTGGATTTATGTTCATTTTATTATCATCCTCTAAGATTCCGCGATAACTAAATGCGGATTCTTCACCTAAAACGATAAATTCACCGTTAGTTAGTTTGGTTGCTACTAAATGACTTTCGGCAAAACTTATTGCTCGGTTAATAAGATTTTCAATATTAACCGTGGTCTTAAAAGTAAGTTTTGGATGGGAAAGAGAAAGATTAGGTTTTATTAGGTTAATAATATCTGTAATTGATTTACTGCCGCTAACCGGTGGTGCTAAAGGATTTAGTTGATTTTTTCCCCATAGTGAATTGAGCGTGCCTGATTTTTCTAAAAGTGAAGGCACAGGTAATGTATAGTTGGGAATGGAAAGACGACGGCGATAAGTCGCAGTGGTGATAAAGAGTTTAAGTTTATTCAAGGTATCTAAAATATTGGGATAATAGAATGGAAAAATCTCGCCAAAGTTTATTAGAACTTTAATCTGCTCTTGATTTATCTTATCAATGATTTCTCCAAAAGTCGTCTTGGTTAAAGGCAGAGAAGTTAAAGATAAAGCACAGAATTTTTTATCTGGTGCAATGATTGATAATAATTGAGGTAAGGTTGCATAAAGTAGTGGGTCTTCAGTTTTACCCCAATCAATTGAGGTTAGGATAACACCGGGAGAGATATTTGAGAGAGCCTTGGCAATCTCTTCAACATCCCTAAGATTGACACGGCAAATCTCAGTTAACTGGGGCAAAATCTTTTTGATATTATTAAGCGTTTTGTCGCCGAGTAATTCTTTGGATTGTTTTCCCATCATCGCAATTAGTGCTAAAAGTAATATCGGTTCAGTGCCGGGTTTAACTTGCAGAAATTTATTGGCAAATCCCGCAATTTTACTTTTTACTGAATCAATATAATACAAGCGATGGTTACGGTCAGCATATTTAGCATCTAAGATTGGTTTGGCAATTAATGGTGTCTTACTGAAAATATCTCCAATAATCAAAAATACTTTACTTGATGAAATATCTTTTAATTCGGCATATTTTACCTTATCCACAGTATAGTTAAAAAATGCTTCTGGTTCTACATAACTACGAGCAATCGTGTCAATTTTTAGTTGCTGGGCAAAATTCAAGATTAAACTTAGTTCTTCTAAAGAATTGTTTATATCATAAGTGATGGCAATCTCGTCTGAAGCAAATTTAGATAAATTAGCAGAGATTTGAGCAATAGCATCCTGCCAATTAATCGAATTGTTATTTAATAGGGGAGAGGCTAATCTTTTTTTGTCTTCTAAAATTTTGGTTGCCAAATTTCCCCGAGTGCATAATCTTCCTTGATTTACTACAGAGTTACGGTCATATTCAATCTTGCGAATTGAAAAGTCACCACGAGTAATCTGAGCAATGCTCAATTCACAACCATAGACACAAAAAGGACAAGTAGTCTTAATTATGTTTGATTCAATGCTCATAGATGAAAATAAAAAGTAGTTGTTGTGGTGATATTATCACTGATATCGTGGCAAATCGTCATAATCAATGTCATCGTGATATATTGGTTTCTTCATAATATATCGGCATAATCATTTTTCTCATTTTTCATAAGAATGGGTCTTCAATATCTTTTATCTGTTCCCAAGTTAAGACTGGACCATCTTTACAGACAAAATATCTTCCGCATCGGCAGTGGCCACATTGACCAAGTCCGCATGACATATTCTTTTCCATTGAAAGATAAATATTCTTTTCATCGAATCCTTTTTCTAATAATTTAATTGTACCGAATTTCATCATTATGGGTGGTCCACAAACTACTGCCACCATATTCTTGACATCGCCTAATGGTTCATCTAATAAAATTGTAACTACGCCAACTTTACCTTTCCAACTATCATCGCCAACATCAACTGTAAGTTGAATATCGGCTTCTTTCCAGGTTTTCCATTCAGGAATTTGTCGTTTATAAACAATATCTTGAGGGGTGCGCGCACCATAACGAATCAAGATCTTTTTATATTTCTTGGCATTTTGCATTAAGGCTAAAAATAACGAGCGCAAAGGTGCTAAACCCACACCGCCACCCAGAATCAAAACTTCACGATTTTCAAATTCTTCTAAGGGATACCTTTTACCAAAAGGTCCACGAATACCAACCACTGAACCAACAGGTAAATCAAAAAGCGCAGAAGTTACTTTGCCAACCCGCATAATGGTCATTTCCAGTTTTAATTTATCATAAGGTGACGAAGAAGGTGTAAATGGTGCTTCACCAACGCCAGGCACAGTCAATTCCACAAACTGCCCCGCAGAAAAAGAAAAGTCTTTATTCTTTAAGTCCAAGACAAAAGTCTTAATCGACGGCGTTTCATCAACAATGTCGGTAATGATTGCGGGAAATGGTTGATAGGGATTTATCATAATAATGACTAATGGCTAATGGCTAATGGCATATGGCTAATTAGTGGTTTCGCATTTTCGCGAAATGCTCGATAAGGATTTCTCATAATTATAGCTAATGGCTAATAACTAATGGCATATTATATGTTTTGCAATATCTTTCTTATATCAATTTTGCCTAAACAGACAGAAAAACATCGGCCACAACCTGAACAAGCATTAAAATTATAATCATTAAAAAAATTCATAAATTTACAATGAAACCGATTGCGAAATCGTTTCCAGAATTCGGCTCTTGGATTCATACCACCGCCCACCCGGGCATACGCAGAATAATAGCACGCATCCCAAACTTTATAGCGTTCAAATCCTTTAACATTTGCTGATTTTTCAATTGTGGTTTCACCTTGTTGAAATCCTTTCGGCTTTTCATTTTCTGCCAGAGGGGTATCATATAAAAGAAAACAGAAACAAGTGGGACAAACCATTAAACAACCAAAACACTCAACACAAGTTTTCGCATGCTCCATCCAGAATTTTTCTTCTTTCTTTTCGTCAATTGCTTTTGCTAAATCTTTGCGCAAAGAACTCGGATTAATAGATTCCAGTAATGACACGGCTTTTTTTCTGCTTTCGTCTCTAAGAATTAAATCTTCAGACCTGGCTTCCCGAAACAGATGGTTAAAATCTCTTAAAAGCGATTCGCCTTTCTCACTGCTCGTTTCAAAAATATAACCATTGGGGATAACTGAAAAAATAATATCAGCATTTTCTTCAGGATAAGGTTTCAGGCCTAAAAGATTACAAAAGCAGGTTTGTTCCGGCACAGGACAATCAACTGCAATAATAATTGTCTTTTCCAATTGTGATTGATAGAACGGTTCGCCAAACTCGTTTTCCAGATACATCTTCTGATGAACTTTTAACGGTCGCAAATCACAATTCTTGGCACCAAAGATAATCCGTGAAGATTGAGGCAAAGGAATATCAATTGTTGAGGTATCTTTTAATTCGGCAACTTTAATTTTGGGATTAAAGAAAAATCCTTTTAAGGACTCAACTGGTCTAATCTTTTGTAAAGACTTTACTAAATCAGATTCCGGAATTGTTAGAAAAGTGGTATCTAATTTTTTATAATGGATTTTATTTTCTAATTGAATTGGATAATAAACTGTATAATTGTCAGCGAGTCTTAAGAACCAAGCGTGTAATTTATCTTTTGGCAAAAATAAAATTGACATAAATTCTAAAATTAAGGACCAACAACACGAACTATAATCGCCTTCATTAAATCCCAGAACCGACTAATTTCTATACAAAACACGCTAATAACTTTAATGAAAAATTAAGATTTGTCAATAGTAATTTTAGTTAAATCTAAAAAATCTTACTGAAAATATCTGCGGAACAGTATGAATCTGAGAGGACACAGAACAATATTCTGTGATTGTAAAAAAATTTTAATGAAGAGAACGAGACTCTATTTATCAGAACAAAGTTTTCAAAGCAAGAACATAACAGTCAGGATAGCAGTAATTTTTATTTAGAATTTTTGCGTATTGAGAATTTGCTGGGCATGATGACCTGGTTCCCTATAATCTGAATTATGACCGATGAGGCGACCTGAAAGATGGATAAGAAGTCTAATGCATAAACAGGCTAAAAAATACTCTAACCGCAGTTATAAGAGATGCTTTGTTTGGCAAAATCCTAAATATGCTTTAAGGTGCAACCTGAGATAATCTTTTCTACAACCTTCAAGACACAAGCCACGGCGGAGGGAGTCATACCATCATTTTGACCGATTTTTGCTTTAGTCTCTGTAATTCATATAGTTAAATCAAAATCCCGCCCGATTTTTTGTTATGGTATATGTATAACTTTTTAATAATGAAAATAATGGAAATTTCCGAGAATACTTGAGTTCGTGTAGAGTCATAAGAGTCGTCTATTTTATTAGGTTTATGTAAATCGGATAATTAAACGAAGGGGGCGAAATTATCGCCCCCTTGAGGTTGAGTCTGACATCTTTTTGATGCCAGACAAATTCTATTTTATTGGACGACGAGTTTGACTTCGCTGGAGTTTGTCGCATCTTCATACTTCAAGAAGTAAATACCATTGGCAAGTGATTTGGCACTGAGTCTGGTAGTATAAGTTCCGGCATTGAGATATTCGTCAGTTAAAGTTTCAATCAGACGACCAGAAGCATTGTAAAGTTTCATTGAGACTCTGCCTGCAACTGAAACCGTATAATTGATGGTAGTAAGTTTATTGAACGGATTGGGATTAATCTCAATAAGTTTTGAGATTTGAGTTTTGAGATTTGAGTTTTGAGTTAAGAGATTTAAGTTTTCTTTGGTAATGCCGTATTGCCAGAATTCAGGTGTCTTATTACCTTTGAGTAAGTAGACCCTGCCATTAGCATAAGCCATGGC
>JAOABV010000009.1 GCA_026418155.1 candidate division WOR-3 bacterium
ATTAATTATGGCGATAATTAGACTCGGTGTCTTGGTCTCTGGTTCTGGCACAAATTTGCAAGCAATTATTGATGCAATCGAACGAAAAGAAATCCCGGCTGAAATTAGTGTGGTGATAAGTAATAAAAAGGACGCTTATGCTTTGGAGCGTGCGAAAAGACATAATATTCCTGCAGTTTTTATTAATCATAGAGATTATCCGACACGCGAACTTTTTGAAGCAGCGTTGATAAAAGAATTGGATGCGAGAAGTGTTGATTTGGTCTGTTTGGCCGGATTTTTACGAGTGCTAACGCCTTATTTTGTTAATCACTACCAGATGAGAATTATGAATATTCATCCGGCTTTACTACCGGTTGCAAAAGGTTTGTATGGCGAATATGTGCATAAAGCAGTCTTAGATTCTGGAGCCAAATTTTCAGGTTGCACCGTTCATTTTGTAACGGAAGATGTTGATGGTGGTCCAATAATTTTGCAGAAAATCGTTGTGGTCGAGGATGATGATACGCCCCAGACATTAGCCGAACGAGTTTTGCAACAAGAACATCTCGCTTATCCAGAAGCAATTAAACTTTTTGCGGAGAATAAATTAGAAATAGTCGGTAAGCGAGTAAAAATAAAGAAATGATGTTATTAAAGAAATGATAATATAATAAATATTTTTCACTATGCTTTGTTATTAATTAAAAAAGGGAGTAATATGAAAGAGAAAATTGGCATTGGTATTGTTGGATGTGGTGCTCAAACTCAATTGGTTTATTTGCCCGCACTTAAGCGAAATAAATTTGCCGAAGTTGTCGCGATTTGTGATAATGATGTGAGGAAATTAAACTATTTGGCAGAACGGTATAATATCAAGCACCATTATCAAGTTTATAATGACTTTATTGCGGATGCGGAAATTGATGCGGTGATTGTTGCTACTCCCAATTATCTTCATGCACCAATGGCAATTGGCGCTTTGGAATATGATAAAGATGTTCTGGTAGAAATTCCGATGGCGGTAAATGCTAATGAAGCCAAAATAATGGTAAAAATGGCTGAAAAAAAGAAACGCATTCTAATGCCCGCATTAAACCATCGGCTACGCGCTGATGTCCAATTAATTAAAAACTTCATTGATGGTGGCGAAATTGGTTCTTTATATTACTGTAAAGCTGGTTGGCTCAGAGGACGAACTGAATGGTCGTTTTCCGGTTGGTGGGGCGAACGATTACGTGCTGGTGGAGGTGCTTTCCTCTCTTTGGGAAGCCAGATTTTAGATATCGCAATGTATCTGCTTGCCCAAGAAAAACCAATTTCTATTGTCGGCACAGGTTATAAGAGAAGTCCAGCCAATCAAGTTGAAGATAGTGCGTTTGCCTTGATACGCTTAGAAAAACAAATTCTGACAATTGAAGTAGGATTTAGTATGCTTCAAGACAAAGACTTTACCTATTTTAATCTTTTTGGTAATAAAGGTGCGGCTTTACTTAATCCTGTACAGATTCATCGTGAAATGCATGGCCATTTAGTTAATGTCACGCCATCCAATATTTCTGCACAGAAAGATTATGTAAAAATTGCTTATCAACTATTGGTTGATTTATTTGTCGATAGTGTGTTGAAGAAAATAAAACCGCCTATTACTGGTGAAGACGGTCTCTTAATAAATCAGATTACAGACTCATTTTATAAATCTTACAAAACTCAAAAAGAAGTTACAATTAACTGGTAATCAATGAGTCAAACTAAAGATTAAAGACTCAAATGGAAATTGCTTTAATAATTTATAAATCTTACAAAATCCCCAAAGTCAGTAATCACCAAATCAAACTAAAGATTAAAGACTCAAACGGTAATTGCTTTAATAGTTTATAAGTGTTACAAAGACCAAAAGTAGTTACAATTAGTTGCTAATCACCAAGTCAAACTAAAGATTATAGGCTAAAATGGTAGTTGCTCTAATAGTTTCAGCACTTATCTTAAATTTTGCTTTTGCTCCATTTGGCGTCCGATTTCTCGCCTACTTTACTTTGATTCCGTTGTTATTGTTAATTTATCGCTATCCGTATAAAAAAGTATTTTGGTATGCCCTTATTTTCGGTTTTGCCTTTGCTTTTTTTCATCTCTGGTGGTTGTATTTTTTAATTGTGCCTGTTGAACCGATGACTAAAATTTTATTATATTTAGGAGTCACAATTCTTTTTGGATATTTGGGTTTATATACCGCAATCTTTGCTGTGACGACAAAATTTTTAGGGCTACTTTTTGCACCTTTGGTTTGGGTAATTTTAGAATTCATTCGGACAAAATCAGAAATTGGTTTTCCCTGGGGATTTTTAGGATATACCCAAACCTCATATATTCCGATTGTGCAAATAGCATCAATCTTTGGAGTTTATGGTCTTTCAGCCTGGGTCATCTGGATTAATCTTATAATCTTTTGGATACTTCAGAGAAAACATAAATTAACTTATTTTGTGCTTTTAATAATTTCTTTTATTATCCCAATTAGTTATGGATTAGTCAGAATTAATACACCTAAATTAAAACCTCAAATAAAAGTTGCCGTTATCCAACCTAATGTTAGTCCTAATGAAAAAGGTGATTATGAAAGTCGTCAGCGATTGTTAAAAGAATTGATTGATTTAGTAAAACAAGCCTCAGTCCAAAAACCAGATTTGATAATTTTACCGGAAACAGCAACTCTGGTCGATATCACTCGTAACGAGGAATTGAGAAATAAACTTCAGACAATTGTTGATTCCAATAAGGTTTATCTTTTTACTGGCACACCATTATATGAACCAACGAGTCCAGTGTATTATAATGGCGCGGTGCTTTTTGAACCCAATAAAACGGATAGTATTATATGTATCGTACCCGGTGATTCTTTGCTAAAAATTCGAGCACCATACTTTACCAAAATTTATCGTAAAATTCACTTGGTGCCTTTTTCCGAAAGGATTCCTTATGTCGATAGAATAAAATTTTTACGTAAAATTGAGACCGGCGATATGGGTGATTGCACACCAGGAAAAGAATACACAATATTCCAAATCACAAATTCAAAATCCCAAAGTCCCAATCGATTTGGATGTCTTATCTGTTTTGAATCGATATTTCCGGATTTGACTCGAGAATTTACTAAACGTGGTGCAGAAATGTTAATAAACATCACAAATGACGGTTGGTTTGGTAAAACTCCTGGACCGCATCAACATTGTGAGTTAGCAATTTTGCGTTCAGTAGAAAATGGTGTTCCTTTAGTGCGCTGTGCTAATAATGGCATTTCTTTAATTACTGACCCATTTGCAAGGATTGTTGATAAAACAAAACTATTCATTCAAGATATTTTAGTTGCGGATATAACCAGTGCCCTTAAATCAACATTTTATCGCAAATATGGCGATATTTTTATTTATATTGCTTTAATAATATTATTTCCGGCAATAATTCTAAATCTATTTAGGAAAAGCAAATGAAAAGTAAATTATTTACAATCACAATGACAATGAAAATCTTATTGATTGCATTACCGCTATTGGGGGCAAGAAAAGGTTAAAGACACTTCATTTTTGATTCGAGTCTTTTTAGTTTATAAAAAAGATAAAAAAGTAGGATAAAAAATAATATATAAAAAATAATTATAAAAAATAAGTTATATAAAATAAGTTATAAAATAAGTTATAAAATAAGTTATATAATAAGTTATATAATCAGAATTATTATGTAAAAATCAAATTTATTATTAAAGATATTTAAATTTTTCTTGAGTTTTAACAGATACGAGGGATTTGATGACCTTCTAATTGAAGAACAGGCCTTTGGCTTCCAATTTTTGTATTTAACCAAACACCAATACCGTATTTTCGTTCGGTAACTTTACCAATTAGTGCCGAGTTTTTACCGAGTGGATGTTTTCTCATTATTTTTAATATTCTCTGGCTATCTTTAGTATCAGCAACAATAACTACTTTACCTTCATTTGCTAAGTATAATGGGTCAAAACCAAGTATCTCACAAATGCCTCTAACTGATTTCTGTATCGGAATTGATTTTTCATCAATAACAATGCCTAAATTAGAGGCATCAGCAATTTCATTTAAGGTTGTTGCCAAACCACCGCGCGTTGGGTCGCGCATCATTTTTATCTTACATTTATTTTGTGCTAAAGTTTCAATTAATGGATATAAAGATACACAGTCGCTTTTGACATTTGCCTTAAAGTCATA
Organism: candidate division WOR-3 bacterium; assembly: GCA_026418155.1. Taxonomy (NCBI): domain Bacteria; kingdom Pseudomonadati; phylum Caldifarciminota; species Caldifarciminota bacterium. The sequence continues at coordinate 4,218 of JAOABV010000009.1, forward strand.
TTCTCCTCGGGCTAAAATAATTGACGCTTCATGTTCGCCGATTGAACCATTGATAATTACCGCATCGTTCAATTTAATATTTTGAGCACCTAAAGTGGGATTTTGAAAGTGCGTTAATATTTTACCAATGCCACAAGTTGTGATAATAATTTCTTCACTATTAGTCCTTTTCTCAATGATTTTGGTATCACCTGTGACGAGTGGAACATTAACTGCTTGAGATGCCTTAGCAATTGAAAGACAAATTTGTTCTAAAGTTTTTATGCTAAGCCCTTCTTGGATGACAAAGGAAATGGCAATATAGAGTGGTTTTGCACCTTTGACTGCTAAATCATTTATTGTGCCACAAATTGATAGTTTACCAATATCGCCACCAGGAAAGAATAGCGGTTGTACAACATAAGAATCAATCGTATAACAGAAATCCGGTTGATTCGTTTGAAGTTTTAGTTCAGCCGAATCTTCAAATTTTGCTAAAATAGGATTTTGAAAATATTTATAAAATAATTCGCGAATGAGCCGATGCATTTTACGACCACCAGAGCCATAATCGAGAGTTAGATGCAAGTCTAATTCTGATTTCGGATTTTTGATTTCTGATTTTTCTTTCATTTTCGGTTATTTAGTATTTGTAGAGTAATTTAAGTGCTTTCAAGTTTATCTCTTATCTTTCATATTTATAGTACGCAGCACAGGCACCTTCTGATGAGACCATACATGGTCCATATGGATTTTCTGGTTGGCAGGATTTAGCAAATAATGGACACTGTGGAGGAATAATTAGACCCAGCAGTATTTCGCCGCATCGACAAGAAGATAATTTGGGTTTAGGAATTTTGAGGTCAAAGTAATGCCGGGCATCAAATTTATCATATTCACGAGTAAATTTTAAGCCGGAGTCCGGGATTGTGCCAATGCCGCGCCAATTCGCATCCGTCTTGTCGAAGACTTGATTCATTATTAATTGGGCTTTTTGATTACCGAATTCTTTGACACTTCTTTTATATTGAATCGTAACTTCGGGTTTTTGTTTTGTGATTTGTTCCAGCAGAAAATAGACGCCTTCCAAAATATCCAATGGCTCAAAACCAGTAATAACACAAGGCAGATGAAATTCTTTTACTAAAAACTCATATGGTTTCCTGCCGATAATTGTGGAAACATGTCCAGGTAAAATAAAGCCGTTAATATTTACCTTTGGATGTTGTGCGATTACTCTTAAAGCAGGAGGGATTAGTTTAAATAAAGGTAAGACATAAAAATTTTTAATGTTTTGTTGTTGGGCTTTTATGATTGTCGCAGCAATGGTTGGCGCGGTAGTCTCAAATCCAACACCAAGAAAAACCACAGGTTTATTAGAATTAAGAGCAAATCTTAAGGCATCGAGAGGTGAGTAAACTACTCTAATGTCAGCGCCTTTACTTTTTTCTTGGGCTAAAGAACTTTCAGTGCCAGGGACACGGAGTAAATCACCGAAGGTAGCGATAATCGCTTGATGAGAACGGGCTAATGCTATCATCCAATCAATATCTTTCTGGTCTGTGACACAAACCGGACAACCAGGACCGGACAGTAATTTTATTGGCGAAGGAATGAAATGACGAATTCCTGAAGATGAAATGGCATTGGTGTGTGTCCCGCAGACTTCCATTAAGGTGACAGTTTTTTTAGTTAATCGTTCTATTTTTTGGAGATATTGCTGTGCTTTATCAGATAAATCCATTTAATAATATATTTTTATTTTATTTCGGTTAATATTATATATTCACAAATTATTTAATCTTGCTTTCTTTCTTACCTTCTGTGTCAATAATTGCTAACTTAGCGCGTGCAAAAAAAGCCGGTATTGAAAACGGAAAATCCGTAATGAGGTCTTCCAAGACAGTCCTGGCACGAGCAGTGTCTTTAAGCGATTCTAAGTAAATTAATCCTAATTCATATCGTGCCTTCGGATTGAGGTGGCTTTCGGGAAATCTTTGCACGAACTCATCTAATGTTGCAATAGATTGATTGATTTCCTTTTTTGCCCGATAGATTCTTTCTAAAAGCAGATAGGCATATTCAGAGACTTTATTCGTTTTGACAATTAATTGCTTACAATCTTTTATTGCATTATCATAATCGCCAATTTCATAATCTAAATGGGCTCGTGCATAAATTTTTAAATCAGCGTCACTGCTTTTAGTTTCCGTAATTAAAATTCCTAACTCTAATGCATCGTTAAGATATGGACTCTTTGGAAATTTTGTTGCTAACTCGGTAATAAATCTTGGTATCGTGTCAAATTGATGAGCATAAAAAAGTACCCTAATATGTCCCCAAAGAAGACGGTCACTTAAATCATATTTAGTCAATTGCTGAGCGAATTTAATATCACCAATGTGAAGAAAAGATTTTTGTAATCCAAACCAGGCAGATTCATTATTAGGGGCTTTTTTTATTATTGATTGATAATATTCGATGGAGTCTTGAAAAATTTGAGGTTGTGCCATAAGTATGGTGAATGTAAATAATATAATCAATAGATATTTGCTATTTACGATGAAATTAACATTTAACATATTTAATCTATTCTTGAATAATTGTCTCAAAGTAATTTTTTATCATTGTTTCATATTCTTTGGGATAACCTTCCTGCAGAGCCCGTAATAGTTCTTCGCGTAATCGTTTTTTGGTTTCGCCTAAATTTTTATCTAAAATTGGACTTGGAGGTATGGAATAGTCTTTACCAATTTCCCGTTCCCGTTTTTCTGAATATTCTTTTTGCCGGATACTTCTCTGCGCATCTAACATCCGATTGATGATTTTTTCTTGACGTTCGATTGTTTTCCGAGAGATGTTAAGTTCGGAGAGGTCTTTTTCAATATTTTTCATTTCCTCAATAGCGCCTTCAACACTGCCACTCAAACCGGGCAACTCGCCATATTTGCCGGTATTAATATCTTGTAATAACTGCTCGAGTGCTGACCGCAATTGACTTTGCATTGATAAAAGTCTTTGCAATTGAGAGAGTTGTTCTTGTGATAAGCCACCCGAGATGGGCAAAGGAATCATACCACCCATTTGTTGACCCAGCATCATTTGTTCGGCAGTAAGTTGCGATAATGCTTGTAAGAGGCTCTCAAGACCGGCACCAAAATTATTTGGCATTTGTCCTTTGGATAGAAACTGCAGAATTTGTAAAGTAGTCTTATCAATTTGACTAATTGCTTCCTTTTGAAGAACCTGTGCCTGAGTGATTTGAGCATTATTGTGGAGCGCATCTTCAATTATGGTTGATGCACGTTCCATTAAAGTAAATGTTTTCACTAAATCTTTGACCCAATGAATAGGGATTAAAATAGATTTTTCGGAAAGACTGGCAATACTTTCGGCTAAAACGCGTGTTGCTTCTACTAATCGCATCTGCGTCAATACCAGATTTCGGCTTAGCGCTTGGTTTGATTGATTGATAATTTGCTCTTGTTCCTGAGAAAGTTGATTTAAAGCAAGCGCATTTTTTAATAGGCGCTCCATAATTGCTAAGTGCTGATTTTGTTTATAACTATCTGCCAACTCTTGCAAACGTTCTTTTAAGCGTTTCAAATCTTGTAATAGTTCTTGAGAACCTTTTTTGGCCTGACCTTTTTGATTTTGAGATAGATTTTGAGTAATGGTATTAACTTGCGAAGATAACTGCATTTTATTGAGTTCATTGGCAATATCAGAAAGTTGTGCTTGAATAGCGCTATCGTCGAAAGTTTTGCTTAATCCATTAATCTGGTTCTGTAAGTCTTTTATCTCTTCACCGATTTGCTGTTGTGGTTGAATGAGATTAGATAGTTTTTCATTGTCAATGCGATGATGGAGTTGCGATTGTTGTTTAAAAACTTCTTCGGCTTTACGCGCTAAAGATTGTAACAGCGCTTCTTTTTGCAGATTTTTTAACAATTCCAGCGCACGAGATAACGCTTGTTTCATCTCATCTGAGGATAGTTTTAGTTGTTCTAAGGATTTACTTAGATCAGGATTTTTTTGTAAGGCCTGCTCGGCTAAAATCTGTAATTTTTCCTTTAAGTCCTGAGGAAGAATCTCTGAAAGAATTTTGCTGATTTCTTGTAGTTTTTCTAAGGTCTCTTTATCAATCATTAAGCCTTGATAGAGTTCTGATATTGTATTATTAATTTCGTCCTGTAAGGCTTTAATCTCAGAAATCAATTTTTGTTTTTCAGATAATACTTCGGATAGTGTCGATTTTTCTTCCCAATCTAAATTTCGGTATGCTTTTAATTTCTCTGTTATCTTTTCAAGTTGTTGTGAGATTTTCTGCTCGGTTTTAGCAAGTGGAGATAATTTTTCAATTGTTGTTTGCGTCTTTTCGGTGACTTGTGAATAGATTTCATTGAGTGTGGGAAACCTTATGATATAAGTTTCACTCCGGCTGAACTTATTACCGGAAACGGCATCATTGTCATAAATTTCTGCAAAATAATTTATTTCTTCACCGGGTAAAAAGATAATTTTATTCAAATCCCATAAATAATAAGCAGTATCTTCGTTTTTACCAAAACTTGATTTTACTAAGATTCGAGATGTTTCGGTGCTAGTCGATTTGAACCAATATAAATAGAAACGATTTATGCCGAAGTCATCAATGCCATACATTCCAATTAACACTTGCATATTTACTGGAACATCAAGGTCTTGGCCTGGTGCAAAGATTCGGACATAAGGTGATTCATCGAAACGCGGTCGAATCGCATACCAAAATGATTTACCTTGGGTTTGCTGGTTACCTTTAAGAAGAAAATAGAATGAGTCGGGCTTTATAACCGTAAAATGTCCTTTGAATTCTCGATTGTTGACACTTAAAGTTTCGGTCAAACCGATTGAATTAATTCGATATGCAGAAATTAATGAATCAGATGCGATTGCTTGGAAATATACTTTAGTGCCGAGTAAAGCGTTTATTTCTTGGACACGCTGTTGAGAAACAGGGAGTTTTGTATAAGATGGATAATGATAAAAAAAGACTAAATCAGTAATCTCAATTGGCTCAAAAAGTTTAATTTGATAAGTTGGGCTTCTTCTAATCGGAACTCCCCATGCGGACCGTATGATAAAATAATAGGAAAATGCTTTATCGGCTTTAATATTAATCGATAATGATTCCTTACTCGTATATTCTACTCCTTTGGCATAAATAGTAGCGGATAAATTTTTAATCGGGGTTGTGAAATTTAATCTTAAATTAACCACACTATCTTTATTAACAAAGGTATTGCCGGGGCTTATATTTAAGAAGAGAGGAGCATCTTGAGGAGCGAATGCTAATTTCCAACCAAATCGGAAATGAGTTGGAGTAACATAGATAAATCCAAGCATTATGAAAATTAAAATAAATGTTACTATTAATGCATACCAAGTTTTTTTGTAGTTGATAAGATTTTTTAAGGGTAAATTTTTTATTTGGTTATTGACTTGTTCTATTGCCGCAGTGATAAGTTCTGAAGAATAATTCTCTTTTTGGACAAGCAATGTTTGTTGATATTGATAAAGTTGAAGTGCCGGAATTAATTTACCTTTGATTTCGGAGAAACTATGCTCTATTCTCTGGGCTATTTTGAAGAAGGAACACCGAGAAAATGAATACAAGGAATATAAGGGAATTGATATTAGGGCTAATAAGATTAACCGGTTTAGGAAAAGACCAGTAATCAGTAGCAACAATAATATGAGTAGAGCAATAAAGACTGAAATCAAAAAAATAATTTGATTCTTAATAAATCGGTGCTGAAATTGTTTAAGGCGATAGTATAAATCCATATGCTTTATTATACTACCTATTTATCTGGTATTCAAGATTAGTTTGTGAACTAAAAGATTTTGGTTATTGAATGATTAGAATATAATTTTATATTAGTCTACTCTTTGACAATTTTCAAAACTTTTTTCCCGGTTATATCTCCATTTAACACTTGGTAGTCGATTACGATAAAATAGACTCCTGCAGGAATATCTTTCAAAAACAACGGTATATGATATTTGCCAGATGCAATTGAAGATTCTTTGACTAATCGGTTAAGCGAACCGGTTTGGTTAAAAAGTTTAATGGAAATTTTACTTGGTTGCGGAATGTTGCAAGAGACATTTGCTGAAATATTACACGGATTAGGTTTAACATCAAAAAGAAACTTCGAGACTGAAACTGTAGTTTTTTCTTGAATTACAGGATATGTTATGGTCGAATTGGTGTTGTCCGCTAAGAAGTTTTTGTCAACATAAGGAACATAATTCCAGAATTCACGAGTATTATTACCTTTCTGGAGATAGATTTTGGCTGTACTTGCAGTTAATCCAGCACCGCCTTTAGGTACACTCTTTTTATCAAGTCTTCTTATCGTATCTAATAAAGTCCAAGTGCCTTTATTGTCATTGGGAGTATATTTCCAAAATTCGTTGACGCCACCGCCTTTGATAGCATAAATTTCATTATTGAGCACAGTCAGGGCACCACCGGCTTTTACTCGGGTTTTCTTATTTACATCCCAGAATGCTCTTTGAGGAATTGTATCGCGTAGACTATCTCCGGGCCGATAAGACCAGGAATCACCAATAATATCATAATAATAGAACTCGTTAACTTTAGAACATCCTTTGAGCGCATAAATTCGGGAATTACCGTCAAAAACAATTGCAGAGCCCGCCTTGAATAATTTATTATCTGGACCAGCCGGAGCATTCGGTTTTTTTATCCAGGTGTCGTATTCGACCGCATAAGCGTAAAATTCAAATTGATTATTAGCACCTTTCAGTAAATAGACAAAAGAGGTTTCTTCAAATTGTTTATTATTTTGAGGCATCTTCTTATCGATTAGTTGTAAAAACTTTTTACTCTGAGCAGGAACATAAGTTATACTTGAGCCATCTTTACCACAGCCACCAGGAATTGATTTCTTTTGAATCCAAGTGTCAGTTTTGGGATTATAAACCCAGAATTCGTCGGCATTGTTACCTTTGATTGCGTAAATTAGAGTATCACCGAAACACATTGAAGCGCCTTTTTTCACTTTGCGTGCTTTAGGTTCAATGCCAAGATAGGCAAATGGTATTTCAGATTTATTTATCCAAGATGAGTCCTTAATCTTATAAGCAAAGAAGTCTCGCGTATTATTACCTTTTAACACATAAATACTGGAGTCTAATGGACAATAGACTAAACAACCACCATCTTTAACATTTTTGCCACTGATCCCTAATGGAATATCCTTTAGTTTATACCAACCGAAAATAGGTTGTGGTGGAGGAATTACAGTCAATTTTCTTGGTTCTGAGGTCGGTCCGTATGGCATACCAGCTCTTACTCGCCAATAATAAGTGCCACCGGGCATTGAAAGATTATAAAAAGTATCCGAAGTTGTATTAACCGAATAAGCAATTTGGAATAATGAGTCACGAGCAATTTGCAACTCATAAATAGTAGCACCAGCAACCGAGTGCCATTGGAAAGGAATTGTAATTGCTAAAGTTTCAAGTCTGTTAGTTGGATAGATTAACGAAGGACCAAGTGGATACCAGGTGACAGAAAAGTCATCAAGATACCACCAGTATTCATCATAGGCACCATAAAGAAAACAGACCCGAACATCAGGTTTTCCTGATGCATAAGCAGAGATGTTATGCACTTTTCGACCCGAATCAGTAACATTGGTATATTGAGCAATTCTGGTCCAAGTCAAACCGCCATTATTACTTATCATTACAACTCCTGAATCTCGTCGGGTTGAATTCCAATCCCGGTACCAATGCCAATAAGAAAGATTATAAATGCCCGGATTAGAGCAATTCAGTCGTGGTGAGATTAATCGGTCATTATGGTTTTCTCGTGGACTGAAAAAGATTTTAGCAATAGTTCTGATATTAGAACCATAACGACAAGTATCACGGTACCAATCATTGGTGTTCCAAGTCGCAGGATTTTCCGTGCCGCCAGCAACAATCCGCCAGCCACCAAAAGGCGGCGCATCACCATAAGGACCCCAGTTTTCATTAAAATTGGCAGAATAGGGAATAGTTTGATATTTAGGCGCAATTACTGCATTGCGTCTTAAGGTATCGTTAGCAGGGTTCTGGTCATTGGGATTTTTCGTCCAGGTTTTTATGACAATTGTATCATATTCAGTCGGATTAAAGGGGTCAAAGGTAATCGTGCAGATTTCTCCTTCTTCTAAGGAGAGAACTTCAGTTGAATCAAGATAATTGAGCGTATTACCAGTGATTTGATAGAAGACCCAAACATCACTGGCACCGGTGTTGATGCTGTTGTTTCGAAAAGTCGCTTTTGGTGTATAGACAGAGTCAATAATGATTGGTAAATTCGGTGCGTCAATTCTTTCGGCAAAAAAATCGTAATGCGGAATTGGCTGAGGTAATATAATATCATCTAATCCAATCCAGTATTTATCAAAACAACGATAATGGAATGCAATATACAAATTAGCACTGTCAGTGAGATTTAAGGGGATAATTTTTCTTTGCCAATTGGTATTGTTAGTCACAATTCTTTGTAGTAAGACAAAATTTGCCGTGTCGAGATTATTTGCCGATGAGATGCGCACTAATAGTGTTTCGTAATAACTGGCTGATGCTGAACGATACCAAAAGATTATTGAGTCATTAGGAGCACAAGCAACCTGAGGACTTATTAACCAGTCATTATTGGGCCAATAAGGATATTGGTCATAAACAATACGAACACCAGCAGGTTTAGTATAATAAGCACTTAGAGTATCCCGCATCCATTGGTTACCGCCATTGAAATTATAGATTGTCCAGCCAGCCGGTGGAAAATCAGTTGATTCAAAAGTCTGGCGGTACCCATGAGTATATACAAACACTGAGTGTTGAGCCGTATCATTGTCAGGAACTGGGTCACCGCTCAGTTCGGTCCAAACTTTTATTTGCCAATCTCCAGGTTGATTGGGAACATTCCAGGCTGGTTCAAATGTGATAATTTCAGTTCCATTACGAGCAAGCGAAGTTTGGGTGTAACCAGTATCCATATAAGTCTCAGTGCCTGTGATTTGCAGAATTACCGGAATACCTGGAGATAAAGTATTTCTGCCGTAATTTCTTACTTGGGCTTTAATGGATATTGAGGTATCACTTTTTTGTACTTTATCAACATCAACTATTTGCTCTGTGCCAATATTATTATCTAAAGGCGTATAACTGACTACTGCTTCTTGAAGAAAATCATAATTGTAATAACTCCAAGATTGAGTAGGCAATCTCCGTGCATTTCTGGTTGTATCGGAATTTAATGAACCATCAATGAGTTGATAAACATCTGTAGTTAAACAGAAAATACCAATCCAGAAATTTTCGCCTGGATTGAAAGTGATATTAGAAGTTGTAAAAGTTAAACTAAACCAGGCATAGTAACCTGCCTGCCAAGTGCCGATTGTATACAAAGATCTAAATACAGATCGGCCTGGTCGGTGGACATCATTTACAATTGTGTCGCGCCAAATTAATAAACTGCAAGGTGCAGGCGCGGTACTTGCGGGTCGATATAATGCAAAACGAATTGCTTTCACTGTACACTGAGATGCGGATAAACTTGGCATAGTTAAGCGAGTAGCAAAATAAGTTGAATCGATTGTAAAATAACTGCTTGCTGTTCTATCATGATTGCGAAGTGTGTCTAAGCCAGCGCCGGTTAAAAGAAGGTGCGATGCGTGAGGAACGATAGAAGAGAAACGAGGCGAAATTTTAGAAACAGTGAAAGAAGGTAAGTCAGGTTCATATTCAATAATTTCGGATTTAAGAGCAAAATTTTTACCAATTTGTTTCGCAACAACTGGAATAGTTAAATCCGTAAAAGAGGATTTCGGTTCTGACTTTGATATTGCATCGGAAAAAGAATATAAATTGAAAATTAAAAACCAAAAACTAAAAATTAATATTCGTATTTTCATAGATATAAGTATAATTTGAAATTTGATAATTGTCAAGATTTTTTAAGAGATATCCACAAAAGCCATTTTTAACACGAAAGCACGAAAAATAAACAAAAGTAAGAAACTCGTTCTGGCTCGAAACAGGATAGGTTAAAACTGGATATTTTGGGCCTTTGTGCTATTTTCATATCTTTGGGACTTTTTAGTGTGTTTCCTTTGAGAGCTAAAAAAACAATATACACGACCGGATTTTGTGATAATTTTTGGTAAGACTATCTAAATGTTGGTATAAGTTCTGAGTTATTTGTAGAATGCCAAATCGGGAATTTTTTCTGCGAGCCAGAGCCAATGGCATCTAAATGTTGGTATAAGTTCTGAATTATTTGTAGGGTTGACATTCATTTTTAGTTAAGGTAAATTTTATTATGATTGTTAAAGTAATTATATGAATAAAAGTAATTATATGAATATTCGAATAAATAATTATATGAACACTATATTAAAAGTAAAAAAATAAATTAAGGGAAATTTTTATGCAAGTCTTAAAAGTAAAAAATGGATATGTTTTGAAATTAGAAACAAACGAAGATATAATGGCATTACTCAAAGACTTTACGAAACAAAAGAAGATTAAAGGAGCATTTCTCTTTGGACTCGGTGCTGGTAAAGAGATTACACTGGGATATTATGACCCGTTAAAAAAGAACTATCAGAAACGATTTTTTGCGGAAGATTATGAGTTTGCTTCCATCATCGGCAACATTGCCTATTTAGATGAAGAGCCAATATTACATATTCATTGCACAATTAGCCCGGGTAATTTTAATACTTATAGTGGCCATCTGTTTTCAGCAAAAGTAGCAGCAACGGTCGAACTCTTGATAATTCCTTTAGATAAAAAATTATTACGAAAACCTGATACCAAAACCGGACTTAACCTGCTATTTTTTGACCCGAGTAAAACAAGTAAAAGGTAAACGCAAAAACTCGAAATTCGATTCTCAAAAAATGTTCAAATTAAAAGCACCTTTTAAGCCCACTGGCGACCAACCATCAGCAATCTCCGCTTTAGTTAAAGGTCTTAAGGAGAATAAAAAGTATCAGACGCTTTTGGGTGTTACTGGTTCTGGTAAGACCTTTACAATGGCTAATGTAATTGCTCAAATTAATCGGCCGGTGATTGTTATCTCCCATAATAAAACTTTAGCTGCACAACTATATGGAGAATTCAAACAGTTCTTTCCCGAAAATGCCGTAGAATATTTTATTTCTTATTATGACTACTATCAACCGGAAGCCTATGTGCCGGAAATGGATTTGTATATTGAGAAAGATGCTTCAATTAATGAAGAGATCGAACAGATGCGTTTACGAGCAACATCAAGTCTCATTGAACGCAGAGATGTTATTATTGTTGCTTCGGTCTCTTGTATTTATAATTTAGGTGAACCTGAAGAATATAAAGAATCATTATTGCCCATTAGTTTGGATAAGAATATCAGCCGAGATGAATTGATTGAAAAACTGGTCTATCTGCAATATGCACGCAATGACACTGAACTTAAAAGGTCTTGTTTTCGCGTGCGTGGGGATGTTATTGAAATTCATCCTTCACATCGTGATTATGGAGTAAGAGTTGAATTTGGCGCAAATAATATTGAACGGATTTCAATCTTTGATATTCTTAATCGGTCAGTATTAGAAACCAGAGAACGGATTGTTATCTATCCGGCAAAATATTTTGTTACCAGCGGTAATAAGTTGGAACGTGCCATTAGAAGTATTGAAGCCGAACTTTCCCAAAGATTAGCCGAACTCCAGTCCCAAAATAAGTTATTAGAAATGCAAAGATTAAAAACCCGAACCAAATTTGACATTGAAATGTTACGCGAATTTGGTTATTGCCCAGGAATTGAAAATTATTCTCGACATCTTTCGGGACGGCCACCAGGTTCAAGACCTTATTGCCTTTTAGACTATTTTCCGTCTGACTATTTAATGATTATTGATGAATCACATCAGACAATTCCTCAAATAATCGGAATGTATAATGGCGACCGAGCGCGCAAAGAAGTCCTGGTGGAACATGGTTTTCGTTTACCTTCTTGTTTAGATAACCGACCATTGAAATTTGATGAGTTTCAGTCTTTAATCAATCAATGCATCTTTACTTCAGCAACCCCAACTGAGTTTGAAATTCGGTTAAGCGGGGGAGAGGTAGTGGAACAAATAGTGAGACCAACTGGATTAGTTGACCCTCAAATGATTGTCCGGCCAACAACTAATCAAGTTGATGATTTAATTAAAGAAATCCGCATCAGAATGGAAAGAAAGGAACGCGTCTTGGTTACAACCTTGACAAAACGGATGGCAGAAGATTTGGCAGAATATCTGACCGAAATGGGGCTTAGAGTAAAATATCTCCATTCAGAAATTGATGCCATTGAAAGAATTGAGATTCTACGCGGATTGAGATTAGGTGAATTTGATGTACTGGTCGGAATTAATTTGTTGCGGGAAGGACTGGATTTACCCGAAGTATCATTAGTCGCAATTTTAGATGCTGATAAAGAAGGATTTTTACGAGATGAACGCAGTATTATTCAGACCGCAGGTCGTGCGGCACGCAATGTTTCTGGAGTTGTTATTCTTTACGCGGATAATATCACAAAATCAATTAAAAACGCTTTGGCTGAAGCCGAACGCAGACGACAAAAACAGATTGAATATAACCGCCAACATAAGATTACGCCCAAATCCATCGAAAAATCAATAACTCAAGTAATCAAAACAACCATTGTGGCTGATGCAAAAGTAAGCAGTGATGTTATTGAAGAGATCGAGCAAGGTGCAGATAAAAAGGAAATTTTGACTCGTTTAGAACAAGCAATGCGCCAAGCCGCAGAGAATTTAGAATTCGAAAAAGCAGCAAAGATTCGTGACCAAATTAAAAAACTAAAGCAAGAATTACTTGACCAGGAATTCATTAAGAACCGAAAAAAACCGACGATTCACAAGTAACTAAGTCGCAATGTGTCTTGCGAAGTTCCTTGAGGGCTAATCATTGAAAATTTTTCCCCTGATTTATAATTTCTTTATTTCAGTAAGCAAACGGACAATAAATACCTTTTTAAGTCTAATGAAAATAATTATTCCTGTTTACACTTTGGTGTATATACTTTCTTTAACACCGGTATTAAAAACCTTCGCCGATTTTCTTAAACCCGCAATGAAGCATTTTGGATTACCAGGAGAAAGTGCTTTAGCACTAATTCTGGGCAATTTTATTAATCTCTATGCCGCAATCGGCGTAATCCCATTATTAAAACTCTCACCGCACCAAGTTACGACCATCGCCTTAATGCTTCTAACTTCTCATAGTCAGATTCTGGAAACATCGGTCTTTATTAAACTCAAGACACGATTTTTATTCCTCTTATTTTTAAGAATTATCATTGCGATAATTGTTGGTTATGTCTTTGCCCGCATATGATGATTGTAATCTCCAATAAACATTATTGTCAGAAATTATTTTTTTGTTCAATCTCTCGTTATCTACCTCATAGACATTATCAGCAACATTACGGGCGATATCTTTTCTCACTTATGATTATTATCTATTTTGGATGTTTGTTCGGACCGGGTTTTCTAAAAACAATTATGATAATCGCTTGATTATCTTTCTGCGCACTTATGATTATTGCTAATTATTTGAAAGGTATTTCCAGTTTAGGTATTAAAACCTTCATTATTCTTTTCTTAGTCTTTGTTTTATTGGAACTAATCCAAAGAAGCGGAATCTTAAGTAAAGGTTATCAAGCAATAGCAAAAGTTGTTAAGTTTATCGGATTTAATATTCAAGGCACGGCACCCCTTTTAGCCGGGATTATCTTGGGTATTATTTATGGTGCCGGAGTTATTGATGACTTGATTAAACAGGGAAGTGTTGATAAGAAACAAGTCTTTTTAGTGTCCGTATTTCTTTCAATGTGCCATGCAATATTTGAAGATACAGGGTTATTTCTCATGCTCGGGGCAAGTTTTTTTTGGATAACCGTGCCCAGATTATTACTGGCAATAGTCGTAACATTTATAATCAGTAAACTCACTAAATAATACCTGAAAAAAACAACAATTACCCAAAGAAACATTATAAAAATTAGTTTTCGTTACTGAAAGCACAAATCAATTTATATTTTCTGTATTTTCCGTGAATGAAGCGGTATATTCTGAACCTCTAAAACTTTTTACTTGACAAAAATCCTAAAATCTGTTATACTATAACAAAAGTAAGGATTTTAATAAGAAAGGCGGTGATAGAAATGCCGGTAAGAACTACTTTAAGAAGAGTGCAAAAGTTTAAGGCAAAGTATGACCCGGAAGTAATTCGCAATGCGGTTGAAAAACAATTGGATGCAATTATTGAACAGCAGACTTATGCTCAAACGCAACTGGAGAAAGTTGAAAACCTGACTAAAGTTATTTTAGGCCAAGAAGGTGTGCCTTCGCCATTGATTCCAGCCTATTTAAACTTTGCTCGGCAGGTTTGGCGGATTCGAAATAAATTTTCGGCTGAAACCTTAAAGATTGAAACCGATATCGCATTATATAAATGGGTAAGGCGTTCATTGCAAGAATCAGTCTTAATTCGGATTCGGGACCAAATCTTTACTCTTGAAGCACCTGCGTCATAAGAGACTGTCGACATATCCAGAGTTATAGAGCCGATTAGTTTCTCTAAGTTTCAGTTTCTACCTGTTTCTATAGATATTCATTTTATAATATGCTTTTTTGTGTTTGATTTTTATTTTGTAAGGCCTGAAGGGTGTGATTGGTTGCCTAAAGGGCGAGCCGGTCGGCAAGCCGGGGGGCAGGCCGAGGGGCATACCCCTCGGCAACCCACCGGCTCGCTCAATCGACTGCCAAATCTATAGATTTTTAGATTACCTTTTATATTACCCTTTGGTTTAACCTCTAAGTTATCAATAGGATAACAGGGTAAGTTGCCTAATATTTTGCCTACTATGTCGAGCAGACCAGCAGACAAAAATCTTTAGCAAGTCGGACCTACTTTCTTCTTTTCGGTTTTCCAATATTATATACTATACAGATCAATTACTTCCATTACTTCCATATTATAAGAGTTCCACATATAAATTCTGCAAGAACTTTTCTTTCACCACTGAAAAAACCATATCGCGGATTTATAAATCCCATTGAAGGAACCTCACGCCATTCGCGTATATACTCAATATTTATTACAGCATCGACGTTTCTTCTAAACGCTTCTTCTCTTAATGCTTCAATTGCCTCTTCTGGGGATATGTCTCCGAGTTCTGTTCCTAAACAACTTTTAACTACTTTTAATGGAATAGTGACTTCTCCAATGCCTTCATATTGATATGGGATAGCCTCACCTTTCATAATTAATTGGATATCTTGAGAAGACTGATGTTGGCGTCTCTCATATGATAATTTAATCGGGCGGTAATTGATTATTGGTTTTGGTGTACATTGTAATAAGAATATACAGAAAAAAGAATAAATTATAGATTTTGTAAAAACAATTTTTTTATTTTGCTTTTTTCTAATTTCAAATATTTTCATTGCTACTCCTTGTTGCTATATCTATTTTAATATAGATTATAGATGAATAGATTACTCATTATTTCAATTCCTACCGTTTGTTGTCAAAATTATTTTTGATATTCGTAGAAACTCAGTAGCAAATCATTTGAAGTTTATTGTTTAACTAAACGATTCTTTAATTACTTCTTGCTTATCTTTTTTTAATGTAATCCGCAACATCATTCAAAATATTATTTAGCGTCCTTTTTTATCGATTAATACGCGGTAAATCTTTTTCATCAAAATGACATTTAACTGCATCAATTATCGATGTCTTCAATTCATCCAAAGAATCTGCCTCAGTAAAAATAGAGTAACCTAAAGCCCGTGCTTCATAACAACCTTCTTTTGACTCTTCAATTAAAAATATTATCTCTTTATCCATTTAATCACCTCCTGATTTATTTATTTAATACTCATACAATTTTATGGTATTGATTAAAGTTTTATTGTTAATACTTGTAACACGAGTAATATTTGTAATATAATTAAGTATTTGCATTTTTCATAGATTCAATCTTTATAATTATTACAATCTCAATCGCTTGATTGTCAAGATTAATTTTTAAGCCTTCTGAAAAAGTGCCACTGACTGTTCTGCAGTACCGCAGACATCACTCACTAAAAATACAGAAAGCCTGATACCCGATACAAGTATCCGAACCGGATACAGATTCTATTAATTTAATAACAAACATTTGTGATATGCACCAGTTTCTGGGTCGGTCAACAGCGAAGGAACAAAGTACTTGAGACCATTCTCCATCGTTTCACTCAGGTCAGGGAGATATCGGAAACAAGAGGCATTCTGAGCCTCGTGAAGAATCCTAACAGCGAAGAAACTCAATATTTGAGACCCTTTGACAAATTTAGAGTGATATAGTATGTCTATTTCAAGTTTATTTCGTGGTTAAAATTCATTATGAATTGAACACCAATTACACAAAGTTTAGCGATTGCAGTATTACGAATAATAATTTAAGAATAATTTGTGCGATTCGACTTATTCGTGGTTAAAATTCCTACCGGAACAAATTTTAACACATACTCCACAGATATATTGTCCGACATATCCTTTTCGCTGAAATTCTTTTAACTTTTCAAAACACTTTAGATGGTCAAAGGCTTCAGGTCTTTCTTTTATTGCCTGTGCCGGACATATCTCAAGACATTTATAACATTCTTGGCAGTTTTCCGATACTGGCATATCAGTTGGAAGGGGCATATTGGTTAGCACTGTTACTAAGCGAAATTGTGAACCATACTCGCGGTTAACTAAAAGATTATTTCTGCCAATCCAACCCAGTCCAGCAAAAAGACCAATCCTTTTATGAGAAAGATGCGCCCGCTGATTTTGCCAGTCAACAATCTGTGATGCCGGAATCGGTAAGGCTAAAAAATTGTTGCTTTCAATAGATAGTGTAATCTTTAACGCAATCCGGTCTAATAATGCATTGACTTGACGATAATGGTGAAAATAAAGTTGAGTCGGATGGTCAACGATTTCTTCTAAAACTGCTTTTGATAAGACAACACCAACACTGATGGCATATGAAAATTTTGCCAGCAGTGATTTTGCTAATATGAAATCATCGGTTTTAATTTTGCTTAAATCAGCCACGCCAAATAATGACGCACCTTCTTTTAGGGCAAGTTCTTTTAGTGCAGAATATCTTTGTTGATTATCGATTGTCATTATCCGCCTTTTATTTCCTTCCTTTTTGTTTTTGGGGATTAAATATCGCTGATTATCGGCAGTCATATTTTAAAAATGACTTTCCTTTAAGTGACTCTATTATTTCTAATTTTTCTCAAACCAGCAATTCTAAAGAATATATTATCTTCTTTTAATGCGACTTGTTTAACTTCTAAATCTCGTTGATGATTATTTTTCATTTTTGATATTTGATTTTTGGTCTTTCTTTAAGTGGACCATTAAAGCAAATATTGCTGAGGGGGTCACGCCAGGAATTCTTTGCGCTTGGCCAAGATTATCCGGCTTAAATTTAGTTAGTTTTTCTTTTATTTCATTAGATAAACCATGGACAGTTCGAAAATCGAGACTGCTCGGAATTTTGATATTCTCCAATTCGTTAAATTTTTCAATGTCATTTAAGGTTCTCTCAATATATCCTTTATATTTCACTTCAATTTCAATGTTCCAAATTAAAGAGGTGTCTTTTAATAAGGGAATATTTGCTGGGGAAATGATTTCTGCAAGATGCGAATAACTTATTTCAGGTCTTCTTAATAATTCTTCTAAAGTAACCGAATACCTCAGGGGAGCAGTATTAAATTGTTTAAGTTTCCTATTAATTTTATCAGATGGTGAGATACGGGTTCGCTTCAACCAATCTAAGGTTTCGTTAATCTTTTTCTGTTTTTGTAAAACTTTTTTATAGTATTTATAAGGAATCAAACCAAGTTGATAACCTTTGGGTGTTAATCTTAAATCGGCATTATCTTCGCGTAAAAGTAGTCGATATTCAACTCGGGAAGTAAACATTCGATAAGGTTCATTCGTGCCTTTAGTAATTAAATCATCAATCATTACACCAATATAAGCATCAGCCCGGGTCAAAATAAATTCGGGTTTTTCTTGGGCTTTTAATGCCGCATTAATACCGGCAATCAAGCCTTGAGCACCAGCTTCTTCATAACCAGTTGTGCCATTAATCTGACCAGCAAAAAATAAGTTCTCATATAGTCTTGTTTCTAAAGTTGGCTTTAATTGTGTTGGGTCAGAATAATCGTGTTCAATGGCATATCCTGGTCTTAAAATTTCAACCTCTTCCAATCCTTTAATACTTCGTAACATCTTAATCTGAATATCTAAAGGTAGGCTAGTCGAAATACCATTAGGATAATATTCAATTGTATTTAATCCTTCGGGTTCAATAAAAATTTGATGTCGGTCTCGTTCAGGAAACTTTACAATCTTATCTTCAATTGATGGACAATATCTGACACCAGTTCCTTTGATAATTCCAGTATATAATGGCGAGCGATTAAGGCCAGATTTTATAATTTGATGGGTTTTGGGATTAGTATAAGTGATATAACAAGGACGATAATTTTTGACTTTCTTCTTGGTCCAGAATGAGAAAGGAATTGGTGGTTCATCGCCATATTGTGGTTCTAATTTAGCAAAATCAATTGTTCTGCCATCAAGTCGAGCCGGAGTCCCGGTTTTGAATCGGCCCATTGCAAAACCGAGTTCTTTTAAGTTTTGACTCAATTCGTTTGCCGGATATTCGCCTAATCTGCCTGAAGGAAAATTGACTAAGCCAATATGGATGAGACCTGATAAAAAAGTGCCTGGGGCAAGCACAATAGCTTTGGCATAAAACTTTTCACCAATTGTCGTTTCCACGCCAATTGCGATATTGCCTTTTACTAAAATTTTGCACACCGTGCCAGTATGAAGCAATAGATTTTGTTGTTGTTCTAACACTTCACGCATATAAGTCTTATAAAGTTGTCGGTCAGTTTGAGCTCGGGACGAATGCACTGCCTGACCTTTTTTAGTATTAAGTTGTCGATATTGAATTGCACTGCGGTCAGTATTTTTTCCCATCTCGCCACCAAGGGCATCAAGTTCTTTTACTAATTGGCCTTTACCAATGCCACCGATTGCGGGATTGCATGACATCAGTCCAATTGTATCAATATTCATTGTAATGAGCAAAGTTAAAGAACCGATTCGTGATGAGGCTAAAGCGGCTTCAATACCCGCATGACCACCGCCAACAACAATCACATCATATTTTCCACTATTTGGTGTAATGATATTATTCCGCATTGTATGATATTTTATAATCTAAAAAATCAAATGTCAATTAAATACTCATTGAGACGAACTCTAAAAAAGTTAATTTTGTTATTAGTTGTAATTAGTGAAGTGTTTCGAAGTGGTTATTTAAATGTTATGTACCTACTTTATACTCATTATTAAAAATAAAAGTAGTTTCTCCGTTTTTACCAAAGCCCGATTTTATCAAGATTCGAGATGTTTATAAAGAGAGTTTAAGAAATAACAATTTTGAATAGATTTAATAAATACGGAACAGGTTTAACG
Source organism: candidate division WOR-3 bacterium (assembly GCA_026418155.1). Classification (NCBI taxonomy): domain Bacteria; kingdom Pseudomonadati; phylum Caldifarciminota; species Caldifarciminota bacterium. The sequence goes on from JAOABV010000009.1 coordinate 23,865, forward strand.
GAAGGCGTTGACTAATAAATAAATAATCCCGATAACTGCAGTGATTACCCAAAGAAAGTCTTCAATCGTCCGAAATTGCCAGGGTTGCTCAAAAAACGATTTGGTGCGTTTGCCAAAAAAGAAAAGAATATAAAGCAGAATCGCAATTAACCAACCGAGTGCTTGATTAATATTCTTAATCTTAAATGCAAAGGATAAGAAAAATATAAGGACGATGATTTTAATTATTATATATAGCACTTGTCTTGACTTTTTCTCTTTTATTTCATCCATTATTATCACCCCTATTTCAATATTTCTTGATACTTTTTTATAACAAACTCATTTGTTTCTATTGCCATCTTTTCTTGTAATATTAATTTTGCTTCTTTGAATTGAGATAAGACTTCTACTGCTTTTAAGCGCACACTTGGATTGGAATGTTCTAAATAGGGTTTGATGATATTAATGATTTGTGCTCGGTCATTTTTCTTTTCAATTGTATCTAATTTAGCACCTAATACTCCGATTACTCCCAAAATTTTCGGGTCATTAGTTTTTGTTAATAAAAATTTTAAGGATGAATCACCGATTGAAACTAAGGCAGATTCTGCGGACATCCGCACAGTAAAAAACCTATCATTTAACGCATTATAAAGAGCAGGAATTGCTCTTGGGTCTTTAAGTTTTGCTAAGGCTCTGGCTGAGGCAATTCGTGTTGGTTCTTCTTTATCTTTAAGATAAGGAATTATTATTGGTACAATTGATGAGTCGCCAATATCTTCAAATGCTCCAATCATTGCTCGTGCTCGAATTCGTTTCTGATGGTATGCTAAGATTAAAGAGTCAATCGCATCTATCGCTTTGATTTTACCCAGTAAATAAGCCGAATTACTCCGTGCCCATCGGTCTTTATGATACAGTGACTGGTAGAGTAATTTTTTTAATTTATTTTTAATTAAGGTATCAGGATAACTCGTATCCTGGATTGATTTTGTCAATTCTTCAATTGCTCTTAACTCTAATCCATCTTTAGTAGCAATTTTCTTGTCAAAAATATAATTAATTGCTTGTTCCCCGCGTTTTAGTAATTCTTTTCTTCCGGCTCTGACTCTTTTTTTTGCACTGCCAACTTCCCATAAAGATGCCTCTTTGAACACATCTTCAATTGGTCCAGTGATTAATTTTATTGTATCTGGTTCTTCTTGAATTTCGGCTTCAAGATCTCGTGGTTTGCCTTTAATGTCAATACCAAAACCGTAAACTGATTGCGTCCAGTTTGTATTATTCTCAGCGAAAGATTCGCGCGGATATTTATCATCGCCCTGCAAATCTAAAAAGACGCCGATGCCACCAAATCCACGAGACCAGTTTGCCATTCCTTGACCAAAATATTTTTCTTTTGTTGTGTAAATATCATCGCCTTCATTATCAATAAACAATCCCAATGAGTTCGTCAAACCAATGCCTTGTCCACCACTTGTGACATAGTAATCATTACCTTTTTTATCAATGAGAATGCCGACTGAAAAATCATGGCCTTCACCTTGTGCTGGTCCAAATCGGGAAAAATAATGGTCATTGCCTGAACGGTCAACTAATATTCCAATTGATAGGTGAATTCCGGCACCTTGAGAGTATTGTGTGGCATTATAAAAATCATTCCCTTCCTTATCGTATAACATTCCCAGTGAATACCAATAACTTGTGCCTTGCGCGTAAACACTGCCATTATAATAATCTTGACCAGATTTATCATAAAGCAAAGCAATACCACCACTGGCAGTTGGACGAAAACCTATAGAGAAACCTTGACTCAAGGTCCGATAATCATTGGGCAATAGTGGTTTGTGAAGATATTTGCCACCCGCATAATATAAGTCATTGCCGTCAAAATCGGTAAGTAGTCCATATCCCCAGGTAGAACTGAACGCTTGACAATTCTCATAGCCATAATATTTATCATTACCTTTAATATCAGTAAGCATACCGACACCGAGATTACCGGCTCCTTCACTAAAACATCCGGCAGAATAAATGTCATCGCCTTCATAATCTAATAAAACACCTGTGCCTAATAGTCCTGCACCTAATGAATTATGAAAACTTCGGTAAGTATCATTTCCTTTTTTATCAATTAAGATGCCACAACCTATTAGTGCAGCACCAAAGTTGAATAATTTTTCAGGAGTGTCATATAAATCATTCCCTTCTAAATCGATAACAACTGAGAAAGGATTAGATAAAATGCCGATAGCACTGCCAATTCGTGCTTGATATTTGTCGTCACCTCCAATATCAATAATTAAAGCATAATTTTTGTAAGTTCGTGCGCGATATTTATCATTACCAAAAGTATCATTTCCATAATAGACGTTATCTTCTTCACTACCAATGACAATTTTGCCCCATTTAGTCTCTTGATAAAAATAGACTGAGCCAATAATACCGTCAACATTAAATTTTGGCAGAGAATCAAAAAATATCTTCCCTAAATCCGGCATAACATTTTCAATTCCCATAGCAACTGCTAATCCACTAAGTGCCAATGCTTTTCGGTCAATCTTGGTAAATAGTTCTAAAATCGTGTCGATTTCAATCTTTTTACTCGTATCAATCTCAATACCGAATTCTCGATGTAAAGCACCTTTCAGACCACTTAAAGTATCTTCTTCATCACTCCACAAAACAGGTGTCATCATTAAAAGTTTATCAATTTCAGAACGAGATAAATTTCTAATGGATTGTCTTAAATACTTATCAGCGCACTCATAACTGGCTAAAATAGTGTTTACTTTTGAAATAAGATTTCTCGATGTTTTTATATGAAGCCCAGGTTTTATATGAATCCCGGTTTTTATATGAAGCTCAATCTCTTTGTCTAATTTTTTAAGGTCTTGATGAGTAATTTCTAAGTCGATTTGATTTGATAAGAAACTCAGTTGGTTGACTATTTTATCCTTAAAATTATCAATCTCGTTTATGCTTTTATCAAGATAATCTGGTGTTTGTAAGGGTTGGTCTAAAAGTTGGGTGACGATTTTCAGACGATAAATACTATCCCAAGCCCACTTTTTTTCAAAACCAAGCTCTTTTTCAGTTATACTTTGAATCTGAAGACATTCATTAATCTTTTCTCGTTCAATTTTGCCAAGCGAAGGTTCAATTGCCCAAGAAAAACTAAAAATAAAAAAACTAATCCAAAGAAGGAATTGTGATTTACTCATTTTAGGTTACTCAATAAATTTTAATGTTGCGAAGGATTTTGGGTTATGTTCAAAAGGAACTGAATAGATGCTTACGGTCTCTTTACGCTTCTGAAAACGGACTAAATTAAAACCCCATTCAGTAGGTGTCTTGGAACTCAAGTCTTTTAAGGGAATTGCGATTTCCAAGGTCCAGCCCTTAAAACTTTTGGTATTCATAACCTGTCCTTTAGCAATAATATTACAGTTCCATTTTGCATCTTTTTTAGAATCATTTCCTATCAGATAACATTTTCGGTCCATTACAGCACCATTAGCATTAACAAAAAATTGATAATAAGTATCACCTTTCACATCAGGCTGAAGAATGAAATTAAGATGGTCATCGTTATAAACTTTTTCATCCCGTTCTTTAATTGTAGTCGAAATCTTTTCAATTTCGTCATCGTTCATTTTCGCACCAAGATAAATATAATTTTCGTCATAAGCAAACTGGACTTGCCAAGGGTCAGTTAAGGATATTTTGCCGTCACTGGAACCAAAAATATAAATTGGCTTACTTTTTTGACCGAAACGGTCTTCATTACTTTTTGAATTATCGACTGAAATCAGTTTCGGATGCCAAATTGGTTCGTCTAACTTACCATCAATATTAATTGGTCTTTGGGTTTTAATACAAGTCGTAGTGAGTTTGATTGGTAATAATCGCTCAAGCAGATATATCTTTTTGCTATTAGCATAGGGATAGTGCAGTTTTATTTTGGGCAAAGGATAAATACTATCGCTTTTAATGCTTGTGGAAAATTCATATAACAAATTACTATCAGGTAGAATTGTGAGAATGGGGTTAGAAGGACTTATATACCATTGGCTATTTTCAGTTATCCATTCGCATTGTGTTGTAATCGGCGTTTCATTTATATTAGTTATTTTCAGAATGATGGAATTAGTTTTATCTATTGCAAAAGGTAAAATTTCAACTGCCTGTTCAATCTTTTTTATTTCTTGAATGTCTTGTAAAGTTACAACATCAGCGTTTAACTCTGAAAATTTCGCTTTGGATGTAACGTGGTTATCGGCTTTGATAACTTCGAGATTAACTTTATCATTTTTTACTGATTTAAATGTATCGCGGTCTTCTACTTTGATAACTTTGATATTAACTTTATTATTTTTTACGGAAACGACACTGAAATTTTGAAATGCGCCGAGTTCTTGTTTTCGGTAAATTTTGTATCTGCTACCGGAGGGGCCGACTTGGGTATAGGTAATGCCATCCCAAATTAATTGACAATAGAAATGGTCATGTCCAGAAAAGACATAGTCAACGCCATATTTCACAAACAATTTATGAAAAGTATCGGGCTTATTATTAATATAAGCATCTTTCCAAAACGATTTATGCATAAAACAGAAAATGGTGGCGCTCTGCTTAAGTTTACTCAGTGTCGAATTCAACCAGTTCAATTGAATAGTATCAATCTCATTAACTTTTTCTTGTCGGCTATTATCTAAGACAACAAAATGATTATTACCAATTGAAAAAGCATAATATGGTTTTTGATAACCAATGCGATAAAGATAAATTCGAAAACTCAGAGAATCCCATATATCGTGATTGCCGGGGGTAAAGTAAAATTTCTGTTTCCATTTACCGAGATTAGAAAAAATTGAATCCCACTCAAGGTTAATGGTAGTTTCATTTTTTGTATATCCTTCAATTAAATCACCAACATTAATAATAAAGTCTGGTTTGATGGAATCAATCGCTAAAAGTATTTGTTCAAAAATTTCTTGCTCTGCGCTACCAGTCCTATCGCCTAAAACTACAAAGGTAAAATTTTTTTTATCAACACGAGGATTTATTGTTTGACTATAGACAAAAATGGGTAATAAAAGAAAGAATATAATTTTAATATGTTTCATAGAAGTATTATAGATATTTTTAAGATATGGTCAAGGTCTGGTAAATACTGTTCCAAAGAATTCTATTATTTTTGTTTGATTAATAGAATATAATCAAGTTTTGTGTAAAATTTGATAGTGTTTTACTTATATCTGTATCCCAGCAGTATCGGGGCTAGGGTCGGGTTAGCCTAATCTTGGCCAACAGCCAGCACAGAACAAAGACTGTCTTATCCGATAATCGGCATACAAGGTTGCATACCAGTTAGGCTTATTTGTCTATTAAAATGTCTCGGAAGATTTATCGTTAGAAAAAATAAACTTTTACTCTGACATTCTATTGTATGAAATCTTCTTTTCTATTTCATAGGTTGTTTCTAAGATATTTTGCATCAAACTATAAGGAAAACTCTGAAGTTAAATCAGAAAGAAAGTTTAAGTTGCAAGGTGTGACTTTTTTAGTGTTTATTGATATGAGCGTTCTTGAAAAGTAGTGCTTGAGGCACGTATCTGTATCGGTGAAACATAGAAAAAATAAGAAAATATTCAGTAAGTTCAATTTATAATTGTAGTAAGAATTGATTTTTACAGGATTCTTCGATATTAATTCTTGACTTATAGATTTTTCAGAATAGAATTGGGATTATGTTAAAGGTTGGTGACTTAGTCTTGCTTTATCATAATGAGCGAGCAAAATATCTTATTGCTGTTCAAGACAAAGGGCATTTTTCAACTCACAAAGGAAATATTGACTTTGCCGAGGTTCTACATAAGAGTTTTGGTGAGGTTATAAATACTCATACAGGTATTCCATTTTTTATCCTAAGACCAACCTTGGCTGATTTGTCGATGAAAGTTAGAAGGACAACAACAATAGTTTATCCGAAAGATGCTGGACTAATGCTACTGAGAAGTTTTGTTTATCCTGGAGCACAGGTGATTGAAACCGGCACCGGTAGTGGTGCTTTGACTGCAATTCTTGCGACTTATGTGCAACCTTATGGGAAAGTTTATTCTTATGAAGTCCGACAGGATTTTTCGGATAATGCTAAAGAAAATCTAAAACGATTAGGTTTAGATAATTATGTTGAGTTTTATGTTCGTGATGTGGAAAAACAAGGATTTGAGCAAAAAGAGGTTGATGCGGTTTTTGTTGACCTGCCAGAGCCCTGGATTGCCATCAGACCGGCTTTTGATGCCTTAAAAGGTGGTTCTTCATTCTGTTCATTAAGTCCAAATACCGAGCAAGTTAGAAAGACAAAATCAGTTTTAGAATTAGAAGGTTTTGTCAGAATTAAAGTGGTTGAGATTTGGGAACGGGAACTTTTAGTCAGAGTTACCGGCACAAGACCAGCCGAACGGATGGTTTCCCATACCGCGTATCTGGTATTTGCACAGAAAGGACAGAGAATAATAAAAAGTAATGTGTAGTAAGCGAGAGCAATGGATAAATGTTAAGATCAGATAACACTCAATAAAATGATTGGCAATGGGAGAATTGTGCTTGATATTATGACTAATCATAAAATGGCTCGCATGTCAACGCACCGTAATCTCAGCGCACTTTGTTGGTACTCAAAATGGAGAAATAATTATGGCTTCATTTTGCATTACATTTTGATATTTTCATTTTTCATTGTGTGTTTGGTCCGATGTTCCAGTTCAACCAATAAAGTTACCGGTAAACGCATTGTATCATTAGTTCCCAGTGTCACAGAAATTATATATGCTTTGGGTCGGGATAGTCTTTTAGTGGGCAATACAATCTATTGTGATTATCCTGAACCAGCAAAAAAGATTTATAAAGTTGGTGATTTTTCTAATCCTTCTTTAGAAAAAATTCTTAAAAGAAAACCAACATTAGTATGTGCAACTTTGCCTGAACAAAAGAATATTGTGGAACAACTGAAAAGATATAAAATCCCAGTTTTTTGTAGTAAGCCTAGTTCAATTGATAACCTGTTTCAGGAGATGATTGCGATTAGTAAATTAGTGGATGCTGAAGAGCAAGGTAAGATTTTAGTTTCCGCACTTAAAAACAGGTTGATTGAAATTGCTAATAAGCATAATATTATTGATTCGCCCAAAGTCTATATTGAAATTGCCGGAACTCCAATAATGACTATAGGTAATCTTTCTTATATTAATGATTTAGTTCGATATGCTGGAGCAATTAATGTCTTTGCCGATGTCTCAAGAGAATATTTTGTAACTAATAGCGAAGAATTAATAAAAAGAAATCCAGATATTATATTGATATTACATCCTTCAGCAACAAAATCGCAAATCAGAAAAAGAGTTGGTTGGTCACAGATTTCTGCTATTAAAAAGAATCGTATTTATGCCGAATTAAATCCTGATTATTTTTTTCGGCCTGGACCACGATTTATTTTGGCCGTAGAAGAATTAGCTAAGATTGTCTATTCAACTTCTAAAAAACGGAAATAGTGATTTGAAGAAAAAGTTTAATTTTTAAGATGGTCATATAATTCTCTTGACGAAAAAAAGCACGAAAGGAACATATTCTGTAATTTTATTAATTATTTTATTGCTTGTGGCAATAATCGTGTCTTTTGGTTTGGGCCCAACAGGATTTTCACTATCCGACCTAAAAATACCTATTGAAATTCGTTTGCCAAGGATTGTTTTAGGAATTTTTGCCGGCGGGATTTTATCCTTAGTAGGTGCTACTTTACAAGGACTTTTACAAAATCCACTGGTTGACCCATATACTTTAGGCATTGCCAGTGGCGCAAGTTTTGGTTCTGTCATCGGGTATCTGTTTGGTCGATTTGGGGTTTTTACAATACCAGTCTTTGCTTTTTTAGGCGCATTCATAACAATTTTTTTGGTTTATAATTTAGCATTAGTTCAAGGCAAAATTACTAAAATTAGTTTGGTTCTGGCTGGTGTGATAATGAGTTTTCTTTTTTCTGGACTGGTTATGCTTTTAATGGTTTTAATAAAAAGACCGCTACCAGAAATTATTTATCTTCTTATGGGACGATTGAATCTTGTCTTTACCACAGAATTATTAGTTTTATTTATTGTTATTGTTATTTTAGCAGTACCGGTAACGCTATTCATTTTTAGTAAATGGCGCTCACTAAATATACTATCAATGAATGAAGAAGTTGCTGAGAGTTTAGGGGTTGATACTCAAAAATTAACGCGTAATATTTTTGTCACTTCATCTTTTCTTATTGCCTCGGTCGTATCATTTACCGGTGCAATTAGTTTTATTGGTTTGTGTGTTCCTCATATTGTGAGAATGATTTATGGTCCCGACCATTATAAAGTTTTGCCATTGTCATTTTTATTAGGAGCAAGCATCTTAATTTTTACAGATTTAATTGCACGAAGTATTGCGCGGATTGAACTACCAATAAGTGTTATCACCGCTTTATTTGGAGTCCCATTTTTCATCTATTTGTTAAAAAAGAAATTATAGCGTATGTGTAATAGCATTAAAAATATTAGTTTTCGTTATGGAAAGAAAGAAGTTTTATGAGAAATCTCAAAGAATATTCGTTCTTGCTATAAAAGAAGGAAATATTATCAGAAATCTCAAAGAATTGTTAAAAAGAATTGTAGAATATGTTTTCAATTGAATTAAAAGATATCACTTTTCGCTATAGGGAGAACGAAATCTTATCAAAAATTTCATTAACTATTAAACCAGGTGAGTTTTTTGGTATTATTGGACCAAATGGTGCGGGCAAAACAACTCTTTTGAAATTAATTGCTGGTCTGTTAAAACCCAATTCAGGTGAGATTAAAATCTTGGGTGAAGCCCTGCATTCATTAGCTTTAGAAAAACGGGCTAAATTGATAAGTTATGTACCCCAAGAAAATTTCTTTTATTTTGACTTTTCGGTATTAGATATTGTTCTTATGGCAAGACATCCTTATCTTAAACCCATGGAACGTCCCAAAAAAACTGACATCGAAAAAGCATTAGAAGCCCTGAAGATTACCGATGCTCTGGAACTAAAAGACCGAAATATTATGGAGATTTCATCCGGAGAGCGACAACGCGTAGTCTTAGCGCGAGCATTAGCATCTGAACCGGAAATTTTATTATTAGATGAACCGACTTCTTATCTTGATATGACACATCAGATTGAAATTATTAAAATCCTAAAACGGCTTAATGCAGACGGATTGACAATTGTCTTTTTATCCCATGATATTAATCTTACAAGTCTTGTTTGCGATCGAATTTTGCTACTTCACCAAGGTAGGGTAGTTGCTTGTGACGAACCACCAAAAGTTATTATTAAGGAAATAATTCAAAATGTTTATAGCATCTCGCCAGATATAATTGAGCATCCTAAAATTAAAAGACCACAAATTGTTCTTCCCTACTAATTACTCAAAATAATGGGTAATTTTCTTTATCGGTATCGCGGTGTTGTTGGATTTATTGCTTTTGTGGTGGTTTATCTTATGGCACATCCTGAATATAAATCTATTTTATTATCAATACCATTAATTGTAATTGGTTTGGTAATAAGGAGTTGGGCAATCGGATATATTGGGAGGCATTCTCGGTCAAAAGAGATTTGCGCACGAATATATATTACGGCTGGTCCATATCGTTTTATTAAACATCCGTTGTATATCGGAAATTTTTTTCTGGTTTTAGGAGTTTTGATTGCAATGTCAGCCCAATTTATAATTTCTGCAATTGTCTTACTTCTTTTTGGGTTAGAGTATTTTCTAATTAGCAAAAGCGAAGAAAAATATCTGCACAACAAATTCATGAACAAGGATAACACTCAATATTGTAATGAGGGTACTCTTCAACAAAAATTCAAATGGAAGAATGTGTTAATAGAATTTAACACAATAGTAACTATTATCTTTATATATGGTTTTATCATAATAAAAATACATTGGTGGGAACTTTTAAAAATCAAGTAGCGATAATATTAAATTTTAGTGTAGAATTTTGCTGGGGTTAGAGAGCAGGGGAGAAGTAATATGCGGTTAAATCTTTCGCATGGGAATTTTTATTTTGTATTTTTCTGCAGTTCTGACGGCTAATTCATATCCAGCATCAACATGACGAGCGACGCCAATTCCTGGGTCATTGGTTAAAACCCGTTCTAATCTTTCATCCATTTCTTTACTACCATCACAGACAACTACTTGACCAGCATGTATTGAATACCCAATGCCGACGCCGCCACCATGATGTACAGAAACCCAGGAAGCACCAGAAGCAACATTTAACATTGCATTTAAGATTGGCCAGTCAGCAATGGCATCAGAACCGTCCAGCATCTTTTCTGTTTCTCGGTTAGGTGAGGCGACCGAACCTGAATCAAGATGGTCCCTTCCAATTACAATCGGTGCTGAAATTTTACCATCTTTTACAAGTTGGTTCATTGCTAAACCCATTTTGTCTCTTTCGCCATAACCCAGCCAGCAGATTCGAGCCGGTAGACCTTGAAATGGAATCTTCTCTTGGGCTAATTTTATCCACCGTTTAAGTGACTCATTTTGGGGAAATAATTCTAAAACCAATTTATCTGTTGTATAAATATCCTGTTTTTCTCCAGATAAAGCGACCCATCGGAAAGGGCCTTTTCCTTGGCAGAACAAAGGCCGGATGTATTCTAAAACAAATCCGGGAATATTATAAGTATTTTTCACACCGGCTTTTTGGGCTTGAGCACGGATATTATTGCCATAGTCAAAAGCAATTGCACCACGGTTTTGCATTTCTAACATAGCCTCCATTTGACGAGCCATCGATTCGTAGGCGCGTTTGATGTATTCTTGAGGATTATTTTTTCGCAGTGCTAATGCTTCTTCTAAACTCATTTTACCTGGAACATATCCGTTTAATTCGTCATGGGCTGAAGTTTGGTCAGTTAAGACATCAGGAATAATTTCGCGTCTTAATAATTCGGGATGGATATCAGAAGCATTGCCAACTAATCCGATAGATAGCGGTTTTTTTTCTTTCACGGCAGAATTTACTAATTTTAGTGCTTCATCTAAATTAAAAACCATCGTATCACAAAAACCTTGTTTGACTCGGCGCTCAATTTTTTGAGGGTCGACCTCGACATCTAATATAACTCCTTCATTCATTGTAACTGCTAAAGGTTGTGCTCCGCTCATTCCACCCATGCCAGCGGTTAAAACCCATCGACCACGAAGGGTTCCGCCAAAATGTTTACGGGCACATTCAGCAAATGTCTCATAAGTGCCTTGAATGATTCCTTGAGTGCCAATATAAATCCAGGAGCCAGCAGTCATCTGACCGTACATAATTAAACCCAATGCTTCAAGTTTTCGAAAGTAATCCCAGTTGGCCCATGCTGGAACTAATAACGAGTTTGCAATTAAAACTCGAGGAGCATAAGGAAATGTTTTAAAGATTCCGACTGGTTTGCCGGATTGAATTAAAAGTGTTTCGTCATTCGCTAAGTTTTTAAGGGATTCGATAATTGCGTGATAACAATCCCAATTTCGAGCTGCTTTACCGGCACCGCCATAAACTATAAGTTCTTCGGGTTTTTCGGCAACTTCGGCATCAAGGTTATTCATTAACATTCTCATTGCAGCTTCTTGATGCCAACTCTTACATGTGAGCTCTTTTCCTTTTGGTGCTCTAATCATTTATTTTTCACTGGGTTTTATTTTTAGTATTTGATTTTTTAAAAATATTTACAGGTAGCGGGGGCTGGATTCGAACCAGCGACCTTGAGGTTATGAGCCTCACGAGCTTCCAGACTGCTCTACCCCGCAGTATGATTATTATAAATAAAAATTGATAAAAAGTCAATAAACCATCAGTTGTTATGCTTTAAATGTCCATTAATTAGTCGAAAACTATTACAAAAAATAAAGGCAATAAACACAAAATTTTATTATTGTTTGTTCTGTCTAATCACATATGAAGGTTTGTATTCAGGTTATTTTATGCTTTTGTGAATAAAATAATTTTTATCATTGTTTGGATAAAAAATATTTTTTGCAAAGATAATTTTGTCGGTAAAAGAAATTGGTTCGCGAAATTTTCTTTTTAAGTCTGTTTTAATATATTTTCAGTGTTATTATAATCTTTTAAAACTTCTTGTTGACAAATTAATTATTTTTAGTAAAATGTAATATCTTAAAATAAATTTAAATCATAACTAATAATTCCCAGTATTGTGGAAATTTAGAAGGTAACAATGAAACAAACAAACGCAAAAAAATCTCAAAAGGAGATAAGCATGGATGCAGAAGAATTAAAGAAGAAAAAACTGGCGGAACTTTATGAAATCGCAAAGGAGCTCAATATTCCCGATTATAGCGAGAAAAAGAAGCAAGATTTAGTATTGTCAATTTTAGAAGCAGGCGTCAAACAGAAAAGCGAATCCGCAGTTACGGTTAGTGGTGTGTTAGAAGTATTAGAAGACGGCTTCGGATTTTTACGGTCGCCTGATTATAGTTATTTACCGAGCTCGGATGATGTTTATGTTGCTCCCTCACAGATCAAAAAATTCAATCTTAAAACCGGCGATACTATTTATGGCCAGGCTCGACCACCAAAACCTGGTGAAAAGTATTTTGCTTTACTCAAGGTAGAAACTGTCAATAATGACCCTTTGGATGTAGTTCACGAAAGAATTCCTTTTGATGACTTGATTCCGCTTTATCCGCAAGAGCGCATTCGCCTAGAGATAGAGGAGAAAAATGATTTCTCAATGCGAGTCGTTGACTTATTTATTCCTATTGGCAAAGGTCAACGAGGATTGATTGTTTCACCGCCTCGTGCTGGCAAAACCGTATTACTACAAAAGATTGCAAACAGCATTACAACAAATCATCCGGAAATCGTGCTGATTATTCTTTTAATTGACGAACGACCTGAGGAAGTTACAGATATGGAGCGTTCGGTTAAAGCCGAAGTAATAAGTTCGACTTTTGATGAGGTCCCGGAACGACATGTAGAAGTTGCGGATATTGTTCTGGAAAAAGCAAAGCGATTAGTCGAACACAAGAAAGATGTCGTGATTCTTTTGGATAGTATCACTCGACTGGCGCGTGCGCATAATTTGGTTGTGCCCCATTCGGGCAGAACCCTATCCGGTGGTCTTGATTCTAATGCGCTACAAAAACCGAAGAAATTTTTTGGTGCAGCACGTAATATTGAAGAAGGCGGGAGTCTTACAATCATTGCAACCGCGCTAATTGATACCGGCTCACGAATGGATGATGTAATTTTTGAAGAATTCAAAGGCACAGGCAATATGGAGTTAGTTTTAGACCGGAAACTTGCTGACCGAAGATTGTTTCCTGCAATCGATTTACAAAAATCTGGAACTCGTAAAGAAGAATTACTGCTTTCTGAATTTGAACTCAACCGAATCTGGATTATCCGTAAACTTTTGGCGGAATTGAATCCGATTGAAATGATGGAATTTATTCTGGATAAGATGCGCTTGACAAGAAATAATATTGAGTTCTTAGAATCAATGAATGAATAGTCTTCACAATGAGGTACCAATGAAAGATAAAATACATCCTAATTATGTTGATTGCATCATTACTTGTTCTTGCGGTAATGTGGTTAAAACCCGCTCAACTAAACCAAAAATTTCCGTAGAAATCTGTTCGGCATGCCATCCGTTCTTTACCGGCAAGCAAAAAATTATTGATACTGCCGGAAGAGTGGAAAAGTATCGGAAACGATATCAGAAAAAAGTTTAATGCCAGATTTTCCTTCGGTTATCAAAACCTTATCCGAGCGTCTAACCACATTGCAGGAGTTTCTTTGAAATTGATAAGAAGAAACAAGAAATAGCCCTGCTTACGGAAAAGAGCCAAAAACCTGACTTTTGGCAAGACCCCAAAACCGCTAAAGAAATTTTAGGTCAAATCCAAAAACTATCTGAGATTGTCCGTTCGATAGAACAAATAAAAAGAGAAATTGAAGAAGCCCAAGAACTATTAGCGCTTTTTGCTGGTGACGAACATTTAGAGAATGAACTTAATGTCCACTTAAATAAAATCGAAAAAGATTTATTTGAATTACAATCGAAAAGTCTTTTTTTAACTCCCGAAGATAGCAAAAAAGCAATTTTGACCATTCACCCGGGTGCGGGCGGTGTTGAATCTTGTGATTGGGCAGAAATGCTTTTTCGGATGTATACCAAATATTTTAATCGTAAAGGCTTTAAGTATCATATTCTGGATTACCAACCAGCCGAAGAAGCCGGTATCAAAGACGCAGTTATTGAAGTTCTGGGCGAGAATGCCTACGGTTTGCTAAAAGCTGAAATTGGGATTCATCGATTAGTACGAATTTCACCATTTGATGCTAATAAAAGACGACATACTTCGTTTGCAGCAGTTTTTGTCTATCCTGAGATTGAAGATGTGGAAGTAAATATTAATCCCAATGATTTGAAAATTGATACTTTCCGTGCAAGTGGTCATGGTGGTCAAGCCGTGAATAAAATTTCTTCGGCGGTCAGAATTACCCATATTCCCACAGGTATTGTGGTTACTTGTCAGAATGAGCGCTCGCAATTTCAGAATAAACAAAACGCTATGAAAATTTTACGGGCGCGACTTTATGATTATTATAAAAAACAACAAGATGAAAAGTTACAGAAATTAGAAGAGACCAAAACAGAAATTGCATGGGGACACCAAATCCGTTCATATGTCTTTTTTCCATATCAAATGGTCAAAGACCACAGGACAGGTTTAGAAACCGGTGATATTCAAAAAGTTATGGACGGAGATTTAGATGACTTTATCTATGCCTTCCTTTTGTCAAAACAGAACAAATCCAAGCCCAATTAAATATATCTGCGTATTTTTTATACAAGATACCTTAATCAAATATATCTGTATATTTTTCTCATAAAACACCTTAATCGTAATTTCGCATCGAGAATTAAGATTATTTTTGCAATAATAGTAATGAATCTATGTTTTTTTAACTTCAAAGTTTGTGGCTTGAGATGTTTTCTAGATTGTGAAATTATAACTTCGAATAAGATTATTTTGCTTTTGAGTACACATAATATTTTTCCGTTTCTTCTGGTGACTTCAATGGCTTTTTCATACCTATTAGACACATTGCAATGTGTTCTTGACAAATTGGATTTTTATAGTAAATTAGGCATATGGCAGATAAAAAAGAATTTGTGAAAGAGATTCCATCAAAGCAAGATAGTTTCTCTGAATGGTATACTGCGGTGATTCTCAAAGCAGAATTAGCGGACTATGCGCCAGTGCGCGGTTGTATGGTTATTCGACCTTACGGTTACCGAATTTGGGAACTGATGCAATCACTCTTAGATAAAAGATTTAAAGCAACCGGGCATCAAAATGCATATTTTCCGATATTTATTCCTGAAAGTTTTTTACAAAAGGAAGCAGAACATGTTAAAGGATTTTCACCGCAGGTCGCTTGGGTGACAAAAGGCGGCGACGAAGAGTTAACAGAAAGATTAGCGATTCGACCGACTTCAGAAGCAATTATTTGTTCAATGTATGCCAAATGGGTAAAGTCATATCGAGACCTACCAATTTTAATTAACCAATGGTGTAACATTGTCAGATGGGAGAAGACTACCCGCTTGTTTTTGAGAACAACAGAATTTTTATGGCAGGAAGGTCATACCCTCCATCGCACAAAAGAAGAAGCTGAAGCCGAAGCCATTAAGATGTTAAATGTCTATGTAGACTTTGTTCAAAATGATATGGCGATTCCTTTAATCTATGGCCGAAAACCGGAAAGCGAGAAATTTCCTGGCGCCTTGCATACATACACTATTGAAGCCTTAATGCCCGATGGTCAAGCCCTACAAGCAGGAACATCTCATAACTTAGGACAATTTTTTTCAAAAGCATTTGACATAAAATATCTGGATGAAGATAATATTGAAAAATATCCTTGGGGAACTTCTTGGGGATGTACCACACGTTTAATCGGCGCTTTGATTATGACTCATGGTGACGATAAAGGTTTGAGATTGCCCCCGCGGATTGCGCCAATTCAGATTGTGATTGTGCCGATTCTCTTTGGAAAAAGCGATGAGAAAGTATTAGTTAAAACTAAAGAAATATACGACAATTTAAAAAATGATTATCGTGTCTATTTGGATGATAGATTAGAATATACGCCAGGCTGGAAATTTAATGATTGGGAGATGCGAGGTGTTCCCTTACGTATTGAAATCGGACCTAAGGATATTGAAAAAGAACAATTAGTTCTTGTGCCGCGTGATGAAACTGGTAAAAGAGCTATTCGTCTATCGGAAATAAAAGAAAATATTGAGACTATCTTAAATCAAGTACAACAGAATCTATTTACTTCTGCCCAGCAGAGATTATTTGAAAATATATCTGAAGCATATACCATTGAAGAATTTAATGACAAAATTAGCGAAAAACCTGGTTTTGTCAAGGTCTTCTGGTGTGAAAAACAGCAATGTGAAAATGAAATTATCGATAAGACTAAGACAACACCGAGATGTATTCCTCTTAATGAGAAGCATAAAGGTAAATGTATTATTTGTGGCAAAGAAACTGAGACTATAATTTATTACGCTCGAGCATATTAAACCAAAAATTCGGTATGGGGTAATATATTTTAGTCAAATTTGTATTAATGGATTAGCGGGCATAATCGAGATTTTATTGATTTTCCCTTTTCATAGAGATTTTATTGTCCTTGTTTATTATATTTTGTGTAAAATAAGTGTTTTAAGTGCCACAGACTAATTGAAAATACAGCGAAATAAGAGTAATGGTTTGATGTGTTCCGTATATTAAGGGGAACTTGACATTTTCAGAACTCTCTAATAGGTAGCGTCAAGAATTTTGTTTAATTTCTTTTTCTTATCTAAATTAAATATTGACGAATTTTTTATTTTTAGTATACTATAAAATAATAAGTGATAATATTAATAAATTATAAGTTGTACAGTGTTATAAATTGAGAAGGTTAAGAAATTTTATAATCTTAAAAAATTTATTTTTCTAATGCAGAGTTTTTTTCCATTGGAGAAGTAATTTCTGCACGGAGAAGATTGGAATTAGCAGATGACTGAAGATAAATTGCTGGAAAATTTATTGTCGCAAGACCCCAAAATTCGTTTTATTGCTCTAAAAACATTAAAAAATCTTGGTGTTAAAAAAGCCACCGAAATATTAATACCTTTACTGGGTTCAGATAATCAAGTAGTTCGCGATAGTGCGGTAGCAACAGTTTTGGCATTAGGCAAGCCGGCAATCTCATATCTGCTTGATGCGCTGAAGTCACCTAATGAATTAATTAGAATGAATGCAGTTAGGATATTAAGTGAAATTGGAGATGCTTCAATCAGCAGTGAACTTTTGGGGTTATTAAAAAAAGGAGATAGCAAAATTAAGGCTGCAGTTATTGATGTCTTGGGAAGAATCAAGGAATTCTGGACAATAGAATATCTTCGGGATTTTCTCAAAGCGCCTGAGCCGGTAGTACGTGCTGCTTCGGCGCGAGCACTTGGTGAACTAAAAGATAAATTAGCCATTGATGCGCTTTTGTTCCTTTTGTCGGATAAAGAAAAAGAAGTGAGAATTGCTGCAATTGATGCGTTAAGTAAAATTGGAGATATTCGCGCTTGTGATAATCTTTGGCAGGTGGCCAGCAATGATGTTGACTTTGAAGTTAGAAGCAAAGCAATGTCGGCTTTGAAAACAATTGGTGCAGAAATACTTAAACCTTACGAGGAGTGGTTAGTGTCAAAAGATATTAATAAAAGAGATTCGGCACGCTTAAAATTGTCGTCAATTGGTAAACCGGTGCTTTTGCCTTTATTGGAATATACCAAACATTATGATGCCTCGGTGCGTGAATTGAGCGCGAAAATCTTAGGCGATATTGGCGATAATTTTGCAACCGCCAGACTAATTGAATTGGCAAACGATATTGACCAAGATGTAAAAATAACCGCAATTGAAGCGCTGGGAAAAATAAAATCCGAATCAGCAATTCGGTTTCTTTTATCTTGTTTGGAAAGTCCTGATAGTTCAGTTGTTAATGTAGCTACTGAATCTTTAAGTAAAACAGGTAAAGAACTTATAAAATTTTTACCAGCAATTCTTAGTGAACATAATGTTCAAAAACAAATTAATATTGTTCAATTAATTGCTAAAATCGGTGATGTTGAATATATTCCTTTACTTAGTGAATATATTGACCACCCAAGTATATGGGTACGAATGACAATCTGTTCAGCCTTGGGGGAATTAAAAAGTCCGTTATCAGCCGATTTATTATTAAAAAAACTTTATGACGACCCATCGCCATTGGTTCGAGTAGCATCAGCGAAGGCATTTGGTAAATTAAAAATTCCTGAAAAAATCGATTCTTTAATTTGGGCTTTACAAGAAGAAAAAGAGGAGACAGTTCAAATCGCAATTATTGATGCGCTTGCCGAAATAGGTGAAGAAATGGTAGGTTCGTTTTTGCTAAAGTATTTGTCGCAGGATTCGATAGAATTAAAAATTGCTACGATAAAAGCATTAGGAAAGATAGGTTATTTCGGTGCTATTCCTTTCTTAAAAAAAATAACCCAGCCCTGGCCATTTAGTAATGAAAATGCAGAAGTTAAAAGTATTGCTCGGGAAGTATTGAAAAAATTAAGTCTTGAATCAACAATCAGTAAACCCTAAATTCCCCTGCTGGATACTAAAAAGTCCCAATGCGATTCAATATGAAAAATGTCTTTGTTTTATATCGGATAGTTGATAGAATTTAATTTTTATTCCGTTTATGCTGAGTGTTAAGATAATTAAGATGTTTTATTAATTTAGATACCGGTAATCCTACAACATTGAGATAACAACCTTCGATTCTTTCAACAAAAAGCCGGGCTTTGCCTTGGATTCCATAAGCTCCGGCTTTATCATAAGGTTCTTTGGTCTTAAGATAATTTTCGATTTCAATTTCAGTTAACTTACGGAATTTTACTTTGGTCCGTTCAAAATCAATTATAATAGTATTATCAGGTTTGCTTAAAAGACAAAGACCTGAGATAACATGATGGGTTCTGCCACTTAAAAGATTTAACATTCTTCTGGCATCTTTTCGATTTTTAGGTTTGCCTAAAATTTTTTTGTTAATCGTAACGATTGTATCAACACCAATAATGATTCCTCGATGCACTTTATTTTCAACTGCATTAACTTTCTGATGGGCAATTTTGATTGCATAAAGTTGAGGATTTTTCTCTGAAATGCATTCAGAAATCTTGGGAATCAGAATCTTAAATTTTATGCCTAATTGTTTTAACAGGTTTTGACGGCGGGGGGATTTTGAGGCGAGATAAATCGGATAGTTGTTTAATTGTGTCATATTTTGATAATTATTAGATATATTTTTGGTGCCAGACTCTTTCAATAACTCGTTGCTTAAATTTTTCTAACATTTCTGCATTTAATCCTTGGATTGCCATTTTTTCATAACTTCGGCTGAAAATTGTTTTAATAATAAAGCATTTTGGAAATAATATTTCTTTAACAACTTAAAACACTTACGGCAAAGTCGTTATAAATATATACAGAATACATTCAACATTAAGTTCTGTGAGGAGTTTGTGATGTCAGTCTCTATGGTCTCAATCGCCGTGCGAAATATTAAATAACCGGTTGTCATTTTTTTGTTTTTCGGATTAAAGTGTTTTTTCTTCTCAGTATATTTGGTCTTACAAATAATAATTTTGATTTTTGGAAATTATTTTATAGTTTAATCCTGTTTGATGATATTTTCTGGAAAACTTTTTTAAATTTATCACTATTAATGCTTAATAAGATTTCATTGGCACAATTAAGATATTTGGGCAATAGGTTATCCATAATACGATGATTATATAGCAAGATTTTGATTTATTTTCAATTTTTTGTTTTATTAAATCAAGGTCAAGTTTATCTGACTTTTGGCAATGTTTAATTCCATCCAGACATTTTGCCGAGATTCGGCCAAGTTTTTGGATTTTGTTGTATCAAATTTATGTTATTTTCTGATACATCTTGAAATAACTGAGGAGGCTCTTGCTTAAAATAGATAGCAGACAAATCAGCAAGAAAGGATTGCCAGTATGAATGACAGGGAGTAAGATAGAGAAAAATTGTGTCTAAAGATGGATTTTTAATTTTACTATTTTCTAAATACGAAATGTAGACTTTCTTCCACCCAAAGTCTTTTGCCAGTTCTTTTTGTCTCAAGCCAGCAGGCTTTTGGTGTTTTCTAAGAAGTTGTGCCATTTCTTTGTTAAAGATGAAAGTTTTATTAGTCATAAATGGTCATAGAAGTATAACTGCCATTTTAACAAAAATCAAGGATAGTTTTTATATAATTATTGATTTATCTAGTATTATCTCAAGATCAGTTTAACAAGGGAAAGAGAATATTGACAATGTTTTTGAAAAGACTGGTAGATTAAAGATAAATATATTCTTTGCCGAAATATTGTTAATGTTTTGGGAGGGAAAATTCTGGTAAACTAAAGATAAGTATATTCTTTTACTGAGATATTGGCAATGTTTGTGAAAATTCTGATAAACTAAAGATAAGCATATTACTTTACCAAGATATTGGCAATGTTTGGAGAAATTCTGATAAACTAAAGATAAAATATTCTTTTACCAAGATATTGGCAATGTTTGGAGAAATCATAGTAAATTAAAGAAAAGATAAACATATTCTTTCCTGCTTTTTAATGTTCTGGCTTTATGTTTATGTTAATAGACAGTCCTTGTAATCAAATCAATTATACTTTTCCTCTAACCACCGGCTTAACTGACATCCTCGGTTACCTAATAGGTAAGCCGGTCGGCAAGCCAGGAGGCAAGCCGGGGGGCATACCCCTCGGC
>JAOABV010000010.1 GCA_026418155.1 candidate division WOR-3 bacterium
GACAATAAGTCGGTCCTTTTATTATGAACAGATTGGGTTTACGAACAATTATTTATTTTCTAATCAAATGAATCGTATTTTTTTATACTTTGCGGTTAAAATTAATTACAGCCGTATCGTAAAATGTAGTTAAATTTTCAATTTTTCTCTGGCTTTATACCTTTCTATCAAAAATTTTTATCTTTATTAATCTATGACTTCTCTTAAGTTAGGAGATTTGAGTTTATGTTATGTATTTACTTATATTTTTACTTCTCAACATTCAGTTATCACTGCTCATCATTTCAGCATCAGCATCTTTCTTTGCATCTTATTGTCATCGGTTTTCAGAACATAGAAATAGATGCCTTGTCGAACTCTTTTATTATGATTATCAGTGCCATCCCAGTTTGCACTATATGTACCTGCTTCTTTTTGTTCTTTAACTAAATGTTTAATCAATGTTCCGGAAGCATCGTAAATAGAAATTAAGACATTGCTTTTTTGTGGTAGGGAGTATTGTATTGTTGTTTGGTTTATGAAGGGATTAGGAATTGCATTTAGCGTGAGGAGATTTTTTGTAGGCAAGAGCAGTTTTTCTTCTATACCGGCAGTTTGGACATATTTAATTGTTACACAGTCACCACTGCTTGTGCCAGTCACATAGACATAACCTTGGTTATCTACTTCTAAATCAGCAGCACCGTCACTGGCGTTATTCGGACTATTATATCTTATTACCCATTGTTGAACTCCATTAGAGTTATATTTAACTGTGGCATAATCGTGCGATGTGCCTCCACCATAACTTTTACCCGTGACATAGAGATTACCTGCGTTGTCGATTGCGATCGCAGTTGACTTATCTTCTCCATTGGCTGGTCCATTATATCGTTGTGCCCAAATTTGTGTGCCTGATGCATTATATTTGATGGTGACATAATCGTATACTCCTGCAACCGTGCTCGGACCGGTAACATAAACATTGCCTTGACTATCTACTGTAATATCTGTTCCATAATCATAACTATTATCTGCATTATATCTTTGAACCCACATTTGATTACCAGCGGCGTTGTATTTAATTGTCAAGATATCGCCAACAGTTCCGACACCTTCGCTTTCGCCCGTAATATAGACATTGCTTTGAGCATCAACTGCTATAGCATATGGTTCATCCCAATTATTTCCTGTGCCGTTATATCTTTGAACCCATTGCATTTGTCCTGTAGGATGATATTTAATTGTGACATAATCAGCGGTCGTGCCTATTCCTTCACTTCGGCCAGTCACATAGATATAGTTTGAATCATCAATTGCGATTGCTTTTGCAACATCAGCGCTATTTGCTGTCCCGTTGTATTTACGAACCCATTCAATGTTACCTGAAGGATTATATTTAATTATTAAATAGTCTCGGTTGTTGAGACTATCACTATAACCAACAACATATACATTATTCAAATCATCAACCATTATTGCATTGCCGCAATCTATACCATTACCAAAACCATTATATCTTTGCACCCATTGGATTGTTCCTGATGAATTATATTTAATAGTGGCACAATCATAACCAGTTGCATAACTAAAACTTATGCCTGTAACATAAATATTGCCCAAATTATCAATTGCTATTGCGCTTGCTCGGTCATTACCATTATCAGTGTGGTTATAAGTTTGTGCCCACTGTTCGACACCGTTAGCAGAATATTTGATTGTTATGTAATTAAACCCTTGATTGGAATTATAAGTATAGCCCGTGATATAAACATTTCCAGCGTCATCCACGACTAATGCTTCAGCACCGTCGTCATCATTAGTTATCCCGCTGTATCTTCTTACCCAAGCAGTGTCAATCTGTGAATATAGAAACGAGGGAATAAGTATATTTAAGGAAATACCAAACAACAAAATGATATAGAGTATGTGCAATATATTAAACTTATGACGAGTTAGCATCGGTTTAGTTGTTGTGTTATTTACTGACCAATTAGGGTGTTTAGGATTATCTGTTGAGATTTTGTTTCTGGTATGAGCATAGTTTATCATATTTATTTGTTTTTTCATAGGTGCTCCTTTCCGTGATTCATATTATGTTATTGGTTTAATACTTATTATAGCAATTAAATTTAGTTTTATTAGTTAGTTTTAATATTTTTAATTTTATAATTTTAGTATCTATTTAGACCCTGTCAAGATAATAAAGCAACTCTTTCGATTGTAAAGATATTTACTGTTTTCTTTAATGAAAATAAATAATTAGCAGATAGACTTTTAATTTTATAAATTTATTATTTTTTGAGTTATGTCTTAATGTTCTTATTGACTCTTGGCAAAATTTTTTGTAATGTAGGGTATGAAGATTAGACTGGCTGGTTATAATGTTGATTTGGACCATCTTAAAAAGTTAATTGGCGACCGAACCTTTGAGTTAACCCCGGAAACTTTTAGTGCCGCATATGCTCGGATAAGCCGAAGCCCTAAGCCTATTTCTGAATTAAGAAAAATTGCTCGGAAAGAAATTGCTAAAGCCCGGGAACAGAATCGCCGGGTTATTTTTGAGATGGGACATCATTCAGTAGCTGAACATGCAGTATTTAATTTTGATATTATGAATATTTCTCGTTTAGCGGTAGAATATTTGGAATCTCACCGGTTAATGTCCTATACTGAAGCGTCGCAAAGATATATTCGTTGGCATTCACAATTTATCGTTCCTGAGGAAATAAAAAAGACTAAATTCTTAAAACCATTTCTTAAGACAATAGAAACTCAGATTCAAGGATATGATGTTTTGAGTGAAAAACTTAAATCATTTGAAACTAAACTGACAAAGCCAATTGAGGATGCTCGTTATGTCACTTCATTAGCAATGACAACTCAGTTAGGTGCAACAATGAATGCGCGTAATTTGGAATTGGTTATTAGACGGTGTGCTGCTTCTAAGATTAATGAAGTGAGGATGTTAGGCAAAAAATTATTTGATTGTGCGGTTAAAATTGCGCCTTCAATTCTGCTTTTTTACCAAAAGACTAATTATGACAGCAAAACTTATGACGAACTGAAAAAGAGCTACCAGCAAATTGGAAAACTATCAAAGGCAAAATCGGAAACTAACTCAATTTGCCGGTTAGTTGACTACACAAAAGATGCTGATGAAAAATTGATTGCCGTATTGATTCATAAAACGAGCAATATGTCGTTTCCCTTAGCAATGAGACAAACATTAAGTCTTAACTCAAATCAAAAATTGGAGATTGTAAAAACCGCTTTTAAGTATGCAAATTTTTATGATGCGGCATTAAGAGAATTTGAGCATATTTATTTGACTTTTGAACTAATTTTATCTGCTTCCTGTTTTGCCCAACTCAAACGGCATCGGATGGCAACGATATCAACTCAAGATTACGATTTAAATTTAGGTGTTACGATACCCGAATCGATAAAATTGGCAAAACAACTTGACCTATTTAATAAAATTATTGAAAAGACCGAAAAGACTTATGAAAAAATTCATAAAGAATTGCCCCACATTGCGCCGTATATCTTAACTCAAGCCCATCGCCGACGAGTTTTGCTGACATTAAATATTCGAGAACTATATCATATTGCCCGCTTGCGTATGGACCAAACTGCCCAATGGGATATTAGAGAACTGTCAAGAAAAATGGTTGAACAAGCACAAAAAGTAATGCCGATTTCTTTAGCCTTTTGTTGTGCTAAAGACCAATATGATACATTTTATCAGAAATATTTTAAGGAGAGCCTATGTCAAGAAAAACAGCGATGAGATTTAGATATTATATTATATTTAGATTAAAAAACATTTTTAAGAAAAAGAGTTTTTACGAAGCAACGAAAATGAAATTATTGAGAGATATCTCGGTCTGGACAACTTTAGTTGTGCTCGGCATAAGCAGTTGCTCAAAAGTTATTGTGCCGCCGGCAATTGACCTTAAGCAACATCAAGCAATCGGGATTATTAAATTCAATTGTTCTGAGCCGGGTAATCTGGATGCGTTTGTCACTCAGAAATTCATTCAAGAGATTACTAAAGACCAAAAATCAATTGAGATTATTGAGTTAGGAACCCAAACCGATGTGCTAAATGCAGTTGGCCAATCTGCAATTGGTCCTGATGCGTATAAAGCGATGGGTATAAAATATAATGTAAAAAGTATAATTCTTGGCGATATTGAGATTTCCGATATTAAACCCGAAATTAGTATTGCGCCGGGATTTTCCTATGTTGAAGCCCAAGGTATTATCGAAGCCTCATTGATTGTTCGAATGGTTGAAACGAGTAATGGAGCAACAATTTGGTCTGGCACAACTCGTGATAAACGAGAAGTCGGTTCAATTGGTATCATTGGAGGTAAATTTATGTTTGATGCTGAAGACCCAGAACATTCTTATGGGTCCTTAGTTGATGCGCTGGTGAAAAGAGTGACTAAAGATTTTAAAAATACTTGGTATTGGAAGAGAAAATGCCTATAACTTAAAAATATCCAAAGACTTTAAGAATACTTGGTATTGGAAAAGACCTTGCCTATGATTTGAATACCTAACATTGGAAAAGAAATGCTCATAACTTAAAGAACCCAAAATTTTTGAGCGAGACCTAATAAGAAAAAGATATATATCCAATTTAAGTTTAATATACTGAATTGATTCCAAGGTAGCGTCAAGAATTTTGTGTAAATTCTTTTTTCTTCCATAACAAATCTTGACAATATGCTATTTAATAGTTATGCTATATATTAATATTTTTAATGAAAAATTAAAAGAGATGAGACTTCGTTATGACAAAGGCTCCAGAAGTGGATGCATATTGTAAAAATGAAACAAAGAATTTTTATCATAAGTAGCCTAATTCTTTTGGCGGTCTATTGGAACTGTGGCAATAAGGCGCCAAATAAACCCCAAAAGCCTGACGGACCGTCTTCCGTAATTCCTGGAGTGCCAGATACTTTTTCAACAGTAACTACTGACCCAGAAGGTGATAATGTTAAGTATCAATTTGGCTATAAACCTGAAGGTGGCACAGAATCTTATACTAACTGGAGCGATTTAGTTTCCAGTGGTACTGAATATAAGACTGCAATTACCTTAACGCAACCTGGTAAATATTATTTAAGATGCCAAGCCAAAGACCAAAAAGGGAAAATTTCCAAATGGTCGGATAATTATGAAGTCGCTTGCGGTTATGGAATTCAAAAATGGTTTTTTACCTGCTATGACCAACAATTAGAAGACTATGCCGAGTTCAATAGCACTCCCGCAATTGATGACCAAGGTAATATTTATCTTGGATGCTCAATGGGACATATTCACGCATTAAGACCAAATGGCACTGAACTCTGGCGGTATCCGGTTGATGGTGAAATTACTTCCTCAATAGCCTTGGCAGCTAATGGCACTATTTATGCTTGCACTCGAGAAGGAAAGATTTATGCATTATATTCTAATGGCACTTTAAAATGGCAAAGAAATGTTGGTAGTGAAATTGTCGCAAGTCCAGCAATTGGACAGAATAATGAAGTTTATGTATGTACTATAGATGAAGGACTATTTGCTATTGATGCTAATAACAATTTGAAATGGGTAAAAGATTATATCTTCGGTTTATCCTCAGTGGCAGTTGACCGAGCCCATAATCTCTATGTCGGAAGTTATGAAGGTTTTCTTTTCTCACTTGATAGTTTTGGTGATATGCGCTGGAACGAACCTTTTGATGCTGGTGATGAAATAATCTCTTCGCCGGCAATTACTCCCACGGGTAAAATCTGTTTTGGCACACAAGCCGTAGATAGTAATTTTATTATATTGAATCCTGATGGTACTGTCTTCAAAAAAGTCAGTTTACAAGGCTCGATCTCGGCTTCTCCAGTAATTGGAAGTGATGGCTCAATTTATATTGCCACGGAAGAAGGTGTTTTGTATCGACTTAATGCTAATGGAAATGTTGTTTGGAACATTCAGACCAACGGAAGTTTTGCTTCAAGTCCAGCAGTTGTTAAATATCCGCAACATTCTGAGGATGTTATCTATTTCCGAGTCTCTTGGGCAATGAAGGGTAAAAAATCATCTCATAAAACCTTTCAAGATGAATTAGATACTCTGTTCTACATAAAGTCAGATCGAACAAGACTGGGCACAGCAGTTATTCCGCCTATTCAATATGCGAGTGCTGAACTTATTTCTTCACCCATGGTGGGTTCCGATGGCACAATTTATATTGGTGGTGGATATTATGAACCTGATGAACCCGCAACACCTTACGGCGGAGTCTATGCATTTTCTGGTCGAGGCGTAGTGGCAAATTCCTGTTGGCCATTATTTAGACAAAATAGAAAAAATTCTGGCAGGATTGAATAAAAATGAGAATTTTAATATTAGTACCACATTTTAACCACAAAATACTAACCGGGCTGAAGGAAACGAAAGGACTATTATTAGTGCACGATTTTGACCAAATGAAACCCATCAAAATACCAATGGTTAGAAATTATTCTACAAGAATAGAATGAGCATCAAAATGAAAATACCAGTTCCAGTTCCCGACTTTCCTGCAATCGAAAAAGAAATCTTAAAGTTTTGGGAAGAAAAAAAGATTTTTGAGAAACTACGAACTAAAAATAAAGGCAATAAAAAATTCTCTTTCTTAGATGGTCCAATCACAGCGAATAATCCAATGGGCGTGCATCATGCTTGGGGCCGAACCTATAAAGACCTGTTCCAACGCTATAAAGCAATGCTCGGCTATGACCAAAGATACCAAAACGGATTCGATTGTCAGGGCCTATGGGTTGAAGTTGAAGTGGAACGAGAATTAGGCTTCAATTCCAAGCGCGATATTGAAAACTACGGCATTGCTAATTTTGTTAATAAATGTAAAGAACGAGTGCTGAAATATTCTAAAATCCAAACCCAACAATCAATCCGACTTGGTCAATGGATGGATTGGGATAATTCTTATTATACGATGTCAGATGAAAATAATTATACCATCTGGTATTTCTTAAAAGAATGTCATAAACACAATTGGATTTATAAGGGTCATGATGTTATGCCTTGGTGTCCAAGATGCGGCACTGCGCTCTCAGAACACGAAATTGTAACTGAAGGTTATAAAGAACTCACTCATCCGGCAATCTATCTTAAATTTCCGATAAAAGGTAAAGACAGAGAATATTTATTAGTCTGGACGACAACACCTTGGACCTTATCATCTAATGTCGCTTGTGCAGTACATCCTGATTTATATTATGTCAAAGTTAAAGCAGATACCGATATTTATTATCTCATAAAATCTCGCATCGAAGTGATTAATGGGAAATATCAAATACTGGATGAATTCCTTGGCAAAGAACTTTTAGAAATGGAATATATCGGTCCGTATGATGAATTACCTGCGCAAAAAGATGTTGTGCATAAAGTTATTCCTTGGGATGAAGTCTCAGGAACCGAGGGCACAGGTATTGTCCATATTGCCCCAGGTTGTGGAAAAGAAGATTTTGAACTGGGTAAAGAGTTTAATCTACCTGCCATCGCACCATTAACTGAAGATGGCTATTTTCTTAATAACTTTGGTTTTTTAACCGGGAAAAATGTCAAAGATAGTGCTCAATTAATCTTTGACGATTTACAGAAAAAAGGTATGGTCTATAAGATTGAAGACTATACGCACCGTTATCCCGTATGTTGGCGCTGTGACTCGGAAGTAATCTTCCGATTAGTTGATGAATGGTTTATATCAATGGACGAATTGCGCTATAAGATTATGGATTCTGCTCGACAGGTGCGATGGATACCAGAGTTTGGATTAGAACGAGAATTGGACTGGCTGAGAAATATGCAAGACTGGTGTATCTCCAAAAAACGCTACTGGGGATTAGCATTGCCGATTTACGATTGCCAATGTGGTAAATTTGAAGTCATTGGTGGTAAAGAAGAATTAAAAGAGAGAGCAGTGCGTGGTTGGGAGAAATTTGAAGGCAATTCGCCCCATCGACCTTGGATTGATGAAGTGAAAATCAGATGCAACTACTGTGGCCAAGAAATCTCCCGAATCCTTGATGTCGGTAACCCCTGGCTTGATGCCGGCATAGTACCTTTTTCCACGCTACATTATCTTACTGACCGAAAATACTGGGAGCAATGGTTTCCGGCAGATTTTATCACTGAGTGTTTTCCCGGTCAATTCCGCAACTGGTTTTATGCAATATTAGCAATGAGTACCGTCTTAGAAAACCGCGCACCTTTTAAGACCCTATTAGGACATGCCTTAGTAAAAGATGAGTATGGCGAAGAAATGCATAAAAGTAAAGGCAATGTTATCTGGTTTGATGAAGCTGCGGAGAAGATGGGCGCAGATATAATGCGTTGGATCTTCACAAACCATAACCCTCAGGAAAATCTTCACTTCGGTTATCAGGCGGCATATGAAACAAAAAGAAAACTTTTAACCCTATGGAATATTTATAGTTTTTTTGTCAACTACGCACGCATCGACCAACCAAAACTACGACTATTATCAGAACATAAAGATACTGATACATTTGCTGGTCTCCCCTTAACGGTTTTGGACCAATGGATACTATCACGGCTCAACTATGTAGTGCAAAAAGTACGAGAACACCTCGACGATTTCGACCCAGCCCCAGTGCCTAAAATAATTGATGAATTTATTGATGATTTGTCGAGCTGGTATGTGCGCCGCAACCGTCGTCGGTTCTGGAAACCGGGTAAAGACGATGACAAACTTGCCGCCTATCAAACGT
Organism: candidate division WOR-3 bacterium; assembly: GCA_026418155.1. Classification (NCBI taxonomy): domain Bacteria; kingdom Pseudomonadati; phylum Caldifarciminota; species Caldifarciminota bacterium. Next base: position 8,766 of record JAOABV010000010.1, read on the forward strand.
TATATGAATGTCTGGTTACATTGATAAAACTAATAGCACCAATAATGCCATTTTTATCTGAAACTATATATCAAAACATCGTTCGTTCCATAGACCCCCAAGCACCAGAAAGTGTCCACCTCAATTCCTTTCCCGAACCTAAATTAACATTTTATAACCCCCAACTAGAGAGAGAAATGGCATTAGTTCGCGAATTGATCTCATTGGGGCTTTCTGCGCGCAAAGCAGGTGCATTAAAAGTTCGACAACCATTACCAACAATCGCCATCATTGGACTTAATTCCGAAGAAAAGGAAAGTCTTAAAAAGTATTTTTGGCTCATTCAGGATGAATTGAATATAAAAAGCATTGAGATTTTTGAAAGCGAAGAAACCTTCAACCTCCTGCGGGATAATAAAAACTACCTTTTTAGTTCTAAAAGCGAAATCGAGCAAACACCCAAGTCAAAATATAAAGTTGCGATTAATAAAGAACTCACTCAAGAGTTAATCGAAGAAGGGCTGGCACGCGAATTAGTTCATAAAATACAGAATCTAAGGAAAACAGCCGGCTTTGATATCATTGACCGAATTGAATTCTATTATTCTGCAACAGAAAAACTTGGTGCAGCAATAAAAACATTTGAGGATTATATTTGCCAAGAAGTTTTAGCCGTCACAATCCAACCGATTAAAAGCGACCTCGCTAATAAAGAAGATTTTGAAATTGCTGGCGAAACCTTAAAAGTAAACCAAGAAACTGTGACCGTTTACTTAAAGAGAGTTCCGCGATGATTAAAAATCGTAAAGAATTACTTGAATTCGAGAAGAAACTAATTAAACTCAAAGAAGCGCTCTTAAAACAACGAGACTTTACGCGAGAGATACTGTTAAAACCACAAGGAGAATCTGCCGGCGAATCGTCAAGTTATCGGACTCATGTCGGAGATATTGGAAGCGAAGCTTATCAACGAGAAATAATTTCACAGGTGACGACATATGAAACAAAGATACTGATGGAAATAGATCTTGCCCTAAAAAAAATTCGGGAACGAAAATACGGAGATTGCGAGCGCTGCAACAAACCAATTTCTAAAACCCGGCTCAAAGCACTACCCTATACCCGGACTTGCATTAAATGCCAGAAAGAACTCTCAAATCGTTAAGCAAAATAACTAAAAATTCAATATATTATATTTTATAGAATATATTATATTTTTATAGAGTGATATAATATAAATTGTTCTTAAATCTTTTAATTGCGAAAAGTGTACTATAAATTTATTACAAATTATAAATATACTAATATCAATCAGTTTTTATAGTTTTTAATATCACTTAACTCATTTTAAATGAATGTGTTAATCGAAATTGAATATGATGGGACAGAATATGCAGGATGGCAATATCAACCGCATAGACGAACAATCCAAGGTGAAATTGAAAAAGCGCTATATAAAATCCTACGGAAAAAGATCCGGATTATCGGTGCCGGGCGTACTGATGCCGGTGTTTCTGCGTTAGGTCAAATTGCTAATTTTCATCTCGACGAAAACTGGTTTTCTCAAAAAGATAATAAATCATTACTAAATCTCCAAAAAGGGTTGAATGCAATATTGCCAGATGATATTTTTATTAAAAGCATTAGGATAGTGGCAGACAATTTTAATGCCCGTTATTCGGCAAAAAGTAAGATTTATCAATATCGCCTTATTACTACTAATTCGCCTTTACGAAAAAGATTTGCCTGGTTCATACCATATGAATTAGATTTGAATAAAATGAAATACGCTGCAAATTTATTCCTCCATCAATTTAATTTTAGTAAATTTTGTCACTTGAAAAATAAAGACGCCATAGTCAGGATTAAATCCCTGAAAATTATGATGTCTTCCAATCCCATTTTCAAAAACCAAAGGCAAGATGAAATTATCATTCGAATTGAAGCCGACCGTTTTTTATATAAAATGGTTCGAAGAATCGTTGGCGCTTTAGTTGATTTTGCACGGGGAAAAATAAACGAATGCGATATTTTGAATAGTTTTTGTGGTGAGAAACATCGACCTATAGTTTGCGCTCCTGCCAATGGATTATTATTATTAAAAGTTAAATACTAAAGAATTTAATTTTAGTGGTAATTTAAAATTAATGAAGTTAGTTTAAGTAGGAAACTCCGAATGGAATCTTATCAGCGATATTTAATTCCCGAAGTTCTCGCTAAACTTAAAAGAATTGATTTAAAAGCTCGACTGGTAGTTGAAGGATTTCTCACAGGGTTGCATCGTAGTCCCTACAAAGGATTCTCTTGTGAGTTTGCGGAATATCGGCCTTATATGCCAGGTGACGAACTTAAACGCATTGATTGGAAAATATATGCTAAAACTGACCGTTTTTTCGTTAAAGAGTATGAAGAAGAAACTAATCTTAAAGGTTATCTTTTGTTAGATGCATCTGGTTCGATGAGTTATACTTCAGGTAAAATTTCTAAATTAGAATATGCTGAATATTTAGCCGCCAGTTTGGGGTATTTGCTAATTAAACAACGGGATAGTGTCGGCTTAGCAGTTTTTACTGCTCAATTGGATAAATATATTCCACCGCGAAGTGCCCCAGCCCATCTTTCTTCTTTACTCAAAGCAATTGAACAAGTTAAACCCGGAGGGGATACTAACTTGGCAAACACTTTTCATCAGCTTGCCGAGAAGATACATCGTCGCGGTCTCGTAATTATTTTTTCTGATTTGTTTGATGATAAAGAAAAAGTGCTCTCGGCATTACACCATTTTCGCCATAAGAAACACGAGGTTCTGGTGTTCCATATTTTAGATAAGAATGAAATCGACTTTAAGTTTTTTAAACCCTTAATCTTGAAAGACCTTGAAACTAATAAAGAAATGACATTAGACCCAAGAGTGATTCGAAAGGATTATCAAAAGGCACTTAATGAATTTATACTCGATTTTAAGCGCCGGTGCCGGGAATACCTGATTGATTATCATCTGATTACTACGGATACTTCTTTAGATAAAGCGCTTTTTGATTATTTAGAAAAACGTAAGCGTTTAGGATGAAAAGAAATTTACTAATGCATCATATCACCACGATTGTCTTCTTATTAGGGCAGCAAGGGTATACTGATTTATGGGCTTTTTAGCTCCATCTTGGCTTTGGCTTTTGGGTTTAGCCGGTATTCCCATATTAATTCATTTGTTACATCGTATTCGTTTGCCAAGAATTCCATTCTCGTCTTTGTTTTTTTTAAGTAGCTCTAAAAAGGAAAAGTTCTCTTGGTTACATTTGAAAGAGATCCTGCTTTTGATTTTCCGTACGGCTTTTGTCTTCTTTTTGTTGTTATCTTTAGCCCGACCGTATTTCAAAAAACATCTTTTTATTAACTTTAACCGGAGCGGCAAATATGATGCCAGTAGAGTTATTATTCTTGATGATTCTTATAGTATGGCTTATGGTGATAATTTTTCTCGAGCAAAAGAGCAAGTTGGTAAACTGCTTCGAGATTTAAGTCGTTCTTCTGAAGTGGCAATTATCACATCCTCAGGAAAATTTATTTCCGATTTTGTTACTCAAAAGGCGTTATTACCAAAGATGCTGGACACGCTTTCGGTCTCGTATTTTGCCAAGTCAATGGAGGAAGCGTTACATAAATCTTTTGATATGTTACAAAAAGCATCGTTTACGCAAAAAGAGATTTTTATTGTTACTGATTTGCAAAAAAGCGCTATCGAACCAATTCTGCCATTGCTCGCTTCTAAGGATTTGTCGCAAATTAAATTTTGGATGATTGATGTCGGTTCGAAAAATCCTGATAATATTGGTATAAAAGAAATTTTTTTGCAGCCAAGTTTTCCTACACCTGATTTGCCATTTCAAGTAAATGTTAAACTTAAAAATTATACTGCAAAAAATAAAGAAGCAGTTTTGCAATGTAATATTAAATTTATTAACTCTAATCTGTCTTTCTCAAATTCCAAAGTATCTGTGCAAAATGCCGTATTGAAAAATGATGTGGTTGAGAGTCAAATTTTACAATCTGCTGTTTTCTTAAAACCAAATGAAGAGAAAGTGATTACTTTTAATACTGAAATTAAAAAACCTGGACATTATCTAATTCAAGCATCGATTAGTGATGATTCTTTATTCGTAGATAATCAATATTATTGGACTTTAAATATTCCTCAAACAACACCAATTCTTTTACTCTATGAGCATCGTCCTGATATTCAATACATTGAGAAAGCACTAGCTCAAAGTTATTTTGAAATTACTGCTTTGGAAGCAAAATTGTTAAGACAACATAATCTGAATAAATATCGGGCGATTGGAATCTTCGCACCTAGCCAATTGAATTATGCTGATTGGGAACGGTTGGCATATTTTGTTCAACAAGGTAAAGGTTGTTTCGTTGTCCTAAATAAAGAGATTAAAGAGACTCGATGGCATAAGATATTAAATCTGCAATTAGATCTAACGGGCTATAATGTAACTTTAGATACACGATTTGGTTTTGTGACGATTGACAAGATAAATTATTCGCATCCGATTATGGAAATATTTCGAGATATTGATTTGAGTTCGGCAAAGTTTTTTAATTACTGGAAACTCAGTGATGTTTCGGATACATCCGTATCGGATAAATCCGTATCGGATAAATCCAATTTAAGTTTAAGACAAAAACAGACTCTGGCTTATTTCTCATCCGGAAATCCATTTTTATTAGAAGACCCTAATCAAAGGATTATCATTGCGCTATCAAGTTTTGATATTCGCACAACTGATTTTATGTTCAAACCAATCTTTCTGCCAATGTTACATCGAATTTTTAGTTATTTGGCGCTTTCCGATTTACCCACAAAATATCAAGTTGGTGATGTCATTAAATTACGGCTTTTATCGTCCCATCCGATGTCGAATGTTAAAATTAAGACACCAACGAGCGAAATATATCAAGTAATAAATCAATCCCCAGAAAATAAAATAATGTCTAAGCCCATGCCGAATGTCAAAACTAAAAATCTGCCCAACGAAATGGACGAATTTATAATTCAGACCTCAAACCTCAAAACTCAAAACCTACTTGAGTTTACTAATACCTCGGTCCCAGGATTTTACCAGATTCAAGACCAATTTTTTTGTGTTAACGTTAATCCCGAAGAAAGCAATCTCTTAAAAATTCCTGAAGGACAACTTAAACAGTATGGAATATCGGTAATCAAAGATGTTGAAGGTTCGTTTATTGATTTTAGCCGAGCCTCAATATATTTATCATTTATGTTTCTTATTTTGGAATTGGTGGTTTTATGTATTTAGCAGAAACAACTGGTCATATCTTCAGCATATATTTGACACTAATCTTCATCCTTTGCGCTTTGTTTATATCGGAAATTGTCTTTTATGTATTGAGTATCGAAATTGGTAATTTTATATCTTTAGAGACCGACTTAATACAAAATACAAAGACTATGCCTGTAATAATCAAAATTATCGGCAGTTATCATTCGGTATTGTATTATTGACAAGGAATAAAAGCATCTATCGTGGCGGTTATAAGCGATGCCCATAATCCTGTTTCGCATGCAGTGTCATCTTTTCAGATTGTGCTTCAAATTAATGTTGACAACAGATAAAAGAATCTATTATTATTGATTATGAGTTTTACAATACGGATTTTGCGACATCTAACACTTAGTCTGCTACTGATTTCTTGTGCTTATTATAATACTTTTCATAATGCCAAAAAATTTTATAAAGAGGCAGTTGTTTTACAACAGAAAGGTTCTGCTCAAGCCAAAGCTAATTTTGAAAAAGCCATTGAAAAATCGGCATTAGTAATTAGTCGTCATCCCCGCTCAAGATATGTCAGCCAAGCGTTGTTTCTTATCGGTATGTCGTATTATCATTTGGCTGAATATCCGAAAGCAATTGCCAAATTCGAAAACTTGATAAATGTCTTTCCCAATTCTAAATTCGTTAACCAAGCAAATTTATATTGGGCATTGGCGTTATTAGAAAATAAAGATTATAACTTAGCATTAGAAAAACTAACCCGACTAAAATCTGATAAAGGTATACAGTTCTTGAATCGAGAAGAACAAGCATTAGTTACCTATAAACTGGCTGAACTTTATTATCGCAAAGGCGACTATTTTTTGGCCAGCCAAGAGTTAGAAAATTTTCGGCTGCGTTATAAAAAATCAAAATATTACAAAGACGCGCTATTACTCCTTGGCAATTTATATCGCGAACAGAAAAATTTTGATGAAGCAATCGCCGCTTATAAAACCTATATAAAATTATTTAGCGAGAGTCACAAATCGGAAAGAATTTTAGGTATTATTGGATTAGCTGAGTGTTTAATGCTCACTGAGCGTTTAGAAGAAGGACAAAAAATCTTAAACGAAATTCTCAATTACGAACTGGATAGTAAAAATTATTTGGCATTAGGTAAATTTTTTCTTAAAATTAATCAATCCGCTCAAGCCCGACAATATTTACGCAAAGTAAAAGGAATCGATGCCCCCCAAGCCTATTTTCTTATAGCCTCAAGTTTCGAAACTGAAGGTATCTTCGACTCGGCAAAAATTTATTATGATAGTCTTCTCATAAAGAAAACAAGTTCAGAATACACGAAATATGCTGAAATTCGACTTGCGGTATTAAATCCTTTATTCACCATTACAAAAAGTGATTCTCAAGTTAAGTCCGATGTGGCTAGATTCGATTCGGTCAGAGCAAAGGCCGAGAGTTTGTCAAACAAATACCAAAACGATTCAATTGTTGAATTAATTGATACTGTTGAAAATAAAAAGACAGGTCCCGCAATCGATTCCGCACAAATCTACTATCTGTTGGCTGAAGTCTATAATCTCAACCTCAATCAATTTGTACGCGCAATAAATGAATACGAAAAAGTGTATCAAAAATTTCCTACGAGTCCATATGCACCCAAAGCACTATTAGCCATTGCCTGGATATATAAAAATAAACTAAATGCCGAATCAGACACGAGTCAATTCTTTACAGCATACCATCAAATATTAAATCAGATTATTCGTCAATATCCAGAAACTGATTATGCAAAAAAAGCATCGGAAATGCTGAAAACATTAAGCCCTAAAAAGTAATAATAATCTTTAAAGTAAAGACCAAAGAGTAATACCAATTGAAACTACCATATGCTTAGAGAACAAACTAAAATTATTCAGCATCAACAATTGGCTCCTGAAATCTATTCTTTATGGCTTTTAGCACCAAAGATTGCTCAACGCACGAAACTCGGTCAGTTTGTCCAATTACAAATATCTGCAACCATCGAGCCATTTTTGCCAAGACCTTTCTCAATTGCCGATGTGAAAGATAACAAAATTAGAATCATTTATCGACTAAGAGGTAAAGGCACTAATATACTGAAACAGAAAACTACCGGTGACTATCTGTGGTTATTCGGACCACTAGGAAAACCCTTGTCGGGAGAACGAATTGTAAACCCAAAATGTCAAACAATAATTATATGTGCTGGCGGAATTGGTATCGCACCATTATTATATGTGGCAAAATCTCTAAAAGATAAATATTTGCTCTCTCTATTTTATGGCGCAAAATCAAAAAGCGAACTCATTCTTTTAGATGAATTTAAATCATTATGCGCCGAAATTTTCTTAGCCACTGAAGATGGTTCAGAAGGCAAAAAAGGATTAGTCACTGACTTATTAGACCTAACTCGACTTTCAGCAACTACAATGTTTACTTGTGGACCAATCCCGATGCTAAAAAAAATTCAGCAATTCTTATTAGAAAATCCCTTGTTGGAAATCTACGGCTTTATTGAAAATATGATGGGATGTGGATGTGGTCTCTGCTTTACTTGCGCTATAAAGAAGAAGACGGAAATGGAAAGTTATTTTCATTTGTGTACTGATGGTCCAGTTTTCAATTTAGCAACAATCGAACTATGAAGAATAGAATTTCTGGTTTTTGATTTAGCGACAAATGAATTATGAAGACAGATATTTCAATTTTCACTTTAGCAGCAATCGAATTATGAAAAATATTCGATGGAAATGCACTAATGTTAAGGTCGGGAACCTTACATTTAAGAATCCGCTAATTTTGGCATCAGGTACTTTCGGATGGGGCGATAAGTTTATTGAAGTTGCAAATAAGATGGGAGGAATTGTCACTAAAGGTTTGACTGTCAAACCGCGCCAAGGTAATCCACCTCCTCGTATATATGAAACTTCAGCCGGGATTCTTAATTCAGTTGGTTTAGAAAACCCTGGCGTAGAAAAGTTTTGTAAAGAAATATTACCGCGACTAAAACCTTTAAAAACAAATTTAATCGTCAATATTGCCGGTAATTCAGTTCAAGAATATAAGACATTAGCCGAGGAATTATACCAAGACTTAATTGCTGGTATAGAAATAAATCTTTCTTGTCCGAATATTGAAACTAAAAAATTAATCGGACAAAACCCGAAAATGACCTATAAGGTCGTTAAGACAGTTAGGGATGTTTCTAAAAAGTTTCTTATTACAAAATTAACCGCTAATTTTATCGACCCATTACTGACCGCACAAGCAGCGGTTGAAGCAGGAACTGATGCTGTCTGTCTCATCAACACATTGTATGGCATCGCATTTGATTATAAGACTGGTAAACCGATTTTAGGTGGTATCAGCGGCGGACTTTCCGGTCCAGCAATTAAACCTTTTGCTTTGTATTGCGTTTGGCATGTCAGCCAAAAATTAAAAGTTCCAATTATTGGCTGTGGTGGTATTACCACCGGAAAAGATGTTTTGGAATATTTGTCAGCAGGTAGTGTTTTAGTTGAAATAGGTTCCGCTAATCTACGCAACCCTTATGTCGGACTTGAAATATTAAAGGAAATTGATATAATGAGCCCATACAAGAGTTGAGATAATATATGACTAAATTGATTTTAGCCGTTCAGGCGGACACAACACAAAAAGCAAAGAAAATTTTTTCTGCAACTGAGGGCTGGATTGACATATATAAAATTGGTATTGATTTATATACCTATGCAGGTTCCCGATTAATTGACTATCTTTTGCACCGAGATGCCAAAGTGTTTTTAGACTTAAAATTCTGCGATATTCCTTCTATTGTCGCCGCTGCCGCTGAAGTTTGTGTTCGATTAGGGGTTTCGATGTTTACCATCCATACAATGGGTGGCGAAGTGATGATGAAACAAACAGTTGACCATCTCAAAGAATATTGTGCCAAAAAACGCATAAAACAACCACCCTTAGTTATCGGCGTAACTGTCCTTACTAGCATTTCCGAAAGAGAATTCAAAAATGTTTGGGGAACTAAATCAAAAGCTGGCATTCTTGGTCAAGTGTTAAAATTATCCGGCTTGGCTAAAAAATGCGGTTTAGATGGTGTGGTTTGTGCAAGTAAAGAAATCGAAGCAATTAAAAAAGAGTGCGGTAAAGACTTTATTACGGTTGTGCCCGGTATAAGAGTCCCACCTTCTATGTTGAGTGAAGAAGAACGAGAAAATGAAATGCAAAATATAACCAATGATGACCAATCTCGCATTGCAACTCCGGCTGAAGCCGCAAAATTAGGTGCAGACTATATTGTTATCGGACGACCAATAATTCGGGCAATAGATAAAGTTAGTCTAATTGAAAAAATTTTACAAGACTTAAAAATCTATTCCTCTAAATGAGAAAATGCACATTCCGATTTCATTATTCTATTCGTATTTTATGAGGTTTTTTGAGGAACAACTATAATTTAAAACTTTGCTCAGCCTAATGAAAAATAAATCTCGAATTCATATTCAGTCGATATTTTTGAAAATTCAATCAATGCTAAATAATAATATAAATTGATAATTTCGAATTTCGACTAATACTAATAGATGTTAATTGAATCAATTTTAAAAGAGAAAGGCGTAATTCGCTCTGGACATTTTTTGCTTTCTTCAGGCCTCCATAGTGCTATTTATTTTGAAAAATTTCGTATTTTAGAAAACCCTGATTTGGTAATAATGTTCTGCAAGATGATTGTTGACTATTTCCGAAAGCATAACATCTCGATTGTCTGTGGACCGACAACAGGAGGCGTAATAATTGCTTATGAGGCTGCCCGGCAATTAAATGTCAAATGCATCTTTGCTGAAACTGCGCCTTCGCCCCAGAAAGGGAGGGTGATAAGGCGAGGTTTTACTATTCATCCAGAAGACCGAGTTTTAATTGTGGATGATATCCTAACGACAGGTAGTTCAATCAATGATACCCTGTCGGCTTTAGATACCTATTCGGCAACTATTATCGGCATCGGTGTTTTTATTGACCGCAAAACTAATCCTGTTACATTTTATCAAGATAACAAAATTTTAGAATTATATGCTTGCTATCAAATTCCTGTGGAAAACTATCCTCCAGAATCTTGTCCTTTATGTAAGATGAATATTCCTATTGAAAAACCCGGCAGTAAGATGATATAAAAATATGGTAAGGTCTAAGACAAGACATCCACTCCAAGGACCTAATTTTATTTTTACTTTATCCAAATGTTGACTTTTTTCTAATTTTTGTTATTATAAAAATTTTAATATGGAGCAAAACAAGAAATTTAAATTCGGTTTTTATTGGGCCGCATCTTGCGGTGGTTGTGAAATCGCAGTTTTAGACCTTAATGAGAAAATTTTAGATGTTGTAAATCTTGCAGATATTGTCTTATGGCCCGTGGCAACTGATTTCAAATATAAAGATGTGGAAAGTTATCCGGATGAGTATATTGATGTTTGCTTTTTTAATGGTTCAGTTCGCAATGCAGAACAAGAACATCTGGCAAAACTCTTACGCAAAAAATCAAAACTGTTAATCGCTTTTGGTTCTTGTGCCCATCATGGATGTATTCCCGGCTTAGCCAATTTACACAACCGCCAAACTATCTTCCAAACTACTTATCAAGAAACCGTCTCAACCAATAATCCCGCAAACAAATTACCACAAATTAATTTTTCATTAAATAATATTCAATTAACTTTACCTGAATTTTATGATGAGGTAAAACCTTTAGACCGAGTGGTTGCGGTCGATTATTATTTACCAGGATGTCCTCCACCTGTACCAATAATTGCTAATGCTGTGGAAGCAATTGCCAAAGGACAATTGCCAGATAAAGGAACAGTTTTAGCACCAATCAAAGCATTATGTGATGAATGTGAACGAAATACTAATCAAGATAAAAAGATGCCGGATATAAAACGAGTTTATGAAATTCAGGCAGACCCGAAAATCTGTTTTTTAGAACAGGGAATTATTTGTATGGGACCAGCAACCCGAAGTGGCTGTCAGACCCGATGTATTAATGGCAATTGGCCCTGCACTGGTTGTATGGGACCAGCCCCTGAAGTTCTTGACCAAGGCGCCAAGATGATTAGTGCGATCGGCTCAATTCTTAAAATTGATGAAGAAAAAAAATTGACTGAAGAAGAAGTTGAAAAGTTAATCGATAAAATCAAAGATCCGATTGGCACATTCTATATGTATGGTTTAGCATCCGCAATCATAAATCGGAAAATAAAAAATGAAAAATAGCAACAAAAAACCTATATTAAAAATGAAATAAATACAAAAATGTTTCTTTCTATATTTTTTTGATTTCGGTATTTGTTTTTTAATTTTAGACTGGATTAAATAAATGTATAATCAAAGACTCATCAAGACTATGTACCTCTTTGTCTTGGTGTCGGGAAATTAATATGAACCGAATAACAATTGACCCAATTACCAGATTAGAAGGACACGGAAAAATAGAAATATTTTTGAATGGCAAAGGTGAAGTTCAAGAAGCCTACCTTCAGGTTCCGGAGTTGAGAGGATTTGAAAAATTCTGTGAAGGTAGAAAAGCCGAAGATATGCCACAACTCACTAGCCGAATTTGTGGCGTTTGTCCGGTTGCCCATCACTTTGCAGCAACCAAAGCTTTGGATATGGCATTTGGCGTTGAACCGACTTCAGTCGCCAAAAAATTAAGAGAACTTATCTATTGCGGATATATTATTTACGACCATATTTTACATTTCTATTTTCTTGGCGGGCCGGATTTCATTGTAGGACCGACTGCTCCAAAAGAGAAACGAAACATTATCGGAGTGATTGAAAAAGTGGGGCTGGAATTGGCCAATGAAGTAATTAAACATCGGGCTTACGGGCAAAAGATGACAGAAATTTTAGGTGGCAAACCAACTCATCCAGTTTGTGGATTACCCGGCGGGCTCACCAAATCACTAACTAAAGATGATAAACTTGAAATAGAAAGGATGGCTCAATCCTGTTATGAATTTGCCCAAAAGACACTGGAAATCTTTCATAAAATTGTTTTAGAAAACCCGAGTTATATGGCTTTAATTGTTAATCCGGCATTATCGCTAAATGTCTATAATATGGGTTTGGTTGATGAAAAAAACCGAGTCAATTTTTATGATGGCATGGTTAGAGTTACTGACCCCAAAGGAAAAGAATTTATTAAATTCCATCCTTCTGATTATCTCAATCATATTGGAGAAGAAGTTTTAGAATGGTCCTATGTCAAAATCCCCTATCTTAAAAATATCGGTTTTCAAGGATTAAAAGAGGGCATTGAATCCGGTATTTATCGGGTAGGACCCTTAGGTCGATTAAATGCGGCTGACGGTATGGCAACACCTAAAGCCCAAGAAGAATATGAGTTAATGTATCAGACCTTTCAAACCAAACCAGTTACCAGCACCTTAGCTTATCATTGGGCAAGATTAATTGAGTTGCTATATGCTACGGAACGGGCATTGGAACTTCTTTCTGACCCAGAAATTACTGATACCAATATCCGTAATATGAATTTCAAGCCACAAAAAGCCGGTATAGGGATTGTCGAGGCCGCACGTGGAACTTTAATCCACCATTATGAAGTAACTGAGGATATGTTAATTAAAAAAGTCAATTTAATTGTCGCCACAACTAATAATTATGGTGTAATTAATATGTCAATTCAAAATGCCGCTCGCCAGTTTATCAGAAACAATAATATCAACCAACCAGATTTAGTCGATGGAATCTTAAATTCAATCGAGATGTTTTTTCGTGCCTATGACCCTTGTTTTGCCTGTGCCTCTCATACTTTAGGCACAATCCATTTACAAATTAAAATCTACGACCAAGATAAAAATCTCATCGCTTCAATTAACCAATAGATTAAAAAATCTCAAGCAGTCTTCGGAAAACATTTTTCTTATGCGGAGTTTAAGATATAATAGTTAAGAATATGAATTATAAAAAAATATTGTCTTTCGCAATACTTTTAATTTCAGATATTTTTGTCCTTGTCATTGCCTATCTGATAGCTTATTTAATTCGAGCATATCTTTTACCAAAGATTTTCCCTTGGTTAGTACCAATTTTGCCTTTTCAAGTATTTATCTCACGATTTTATTTAGTGTTACCATACCTTTTAATCTTTGCTTACGAAGGACTCTATAATCGACGGTTTGAATTTTGGGAGGAAACTCGACGACTGTATAAAAGTAATCTCATTGCAACTGCAATTATTATGATTATACTTTATATTACTCGCGGATTTATTGTTTCTCGACTAATCATCATATTAGTTTTCCTCATCAATTTTATCTTATTACCGATTTATCGACTCATCGTCAAAAAAATACTACTTAAATTAAAAATCTGGTCGAATAATTTATTAGTCATTAGTACTCAAGAAACTTATCAAAAATTACGGAATTATTTTCAACACCATACTACATTAGGTTATCAACCCACTGCATTTATTGAGGTTAACCAAATTAATAATAGTAACATTAGCCAAATTTTGAGAAAAGAAAAAATCAACTCAATTATTGTTTCTGTTCAAGAATTAAGTCAAAATCAATTATTGGACCTTTATGAACAAGCCGAAGGTAAAATCGAAGAATTTTTTGTTATACCGGCAATAGCGCAATTACAAACTATCGGTGTTGGCGTTGAACAATGGGAATCATTATTAGTAATGAAGTTTCGTTACAATCTTTTGCGTTTTGAAAGTCAACTCTTCAAACGGATTATTGATTTAGTCTTAGCAAGTCTTTTCTTGATTATCTTTTTACCCTTTTACTTGATTATCGCAATGCTAATTAAATTATCCTCACCGGGACCAATTTTATTTATCCAAAAACGATTAGGCAAAAACCGACGTATCTTTTCTTGTTATAAATTCCGAACCATGTATCTCGATGCGGATAAGCGATTAGAAAAAATCCTTGACAGTTCTCCAAAACTAAAAATGGAATGGCAAAAATATTTGAAAATCGCCAATGACCCAAGAGTAACTCCGGTTGGAAAATTTTTAAGACGCACCAGTCTGGATGAGTTGCCACAATTATGGAATGTTATCAAAAACGAAATGAGTTTAGTTGGTCCTCGGCCCTACCTAATAAAAGAAGTGGAAAATGCTAAAAAATCGATGGAGATTATTGGACGAGTCAAACCCGGCATTACCGGTCTCTGGCAGGTATCGGGTCGAAGCGATTTGAGTTTTGAAGAAAGAATGCGATTAGATGAACACTATGTTAAAAACTGGACAATTTGGATGGATTTGGTTATCCTGTTAAAGACAATCAAGGTCGTTATCAAGGCACAAGGAGCATACTGATGAACGCAAATACTAAATGGCGCAAGCTAAATACTAAATCTTTTCTATTGGCAATATTACTGATTACTACAATCTGTTTGGCACAATGGCGAACTTATACCAATACCAATTTTATTAATGACATTATTGGTCAAGGAGATTATTTATATTGTGCAACTCGGGGTGGTCTGGTCGTGTTTTCGCGAACAGATGAATTATTTGTTGAATATTATACTAATGTCGAAGGACTACCTTCGAATCGGATTAATTGTCTGATATTCGATAAATCACAACAAATTTGGCTTGGAACTAACAATGGTCTCGCTATCTTTAACCCTAATACAAAAGAAATTAGTCGTTATCCGCTAATTGACCATTCTGCAGACAATATCGACTGTCTCAATGTTTCTGGCGACACAATTTTAGTTAGTTGTAATAACACTTTTTATCTTATTGATACCAAAGGCACAATTCCGTTTTCGGATGATATTATACTACAACCGACTTTACCATCTGTTGCGGGACGAAAAATCTTTTCCTTGCAAGCTGGCCCCAGTGATTTTTGGATAGGCACTTTTCCCGAAGGTGTTATTAAATATAACCGAAACTTACAAAACTACACAATATATCGGGCAATTGGCGATTCCGTTAAAGCGATGATACTAATTGGCGATACACTATATGTGGCAACAGAAAAATCACTATCCCGATTTAATGGAATAAGTTTTGATACTATCAAAATGTTTCCACAGAATTATGTCATATTTGACTTAAAATATGAACGCAACCATTTTTATATCGCAACACGCTCTGCTCTTTTTGACTATGATCGAAGCAACTTATTTGCTTCAGCAACTTTACCGGTGATACTTTGGGAAGATTCCAGATGCATCTATTTATCCAATGGAATATGGGTCGGAGTTGGTGGTCAAGTATTTTTGGGTGGTGGCTTACGATATTATTTTAAGCACTGGCACTATTATTTTACTTCAAGCCCAATCTCAAATAATGTCTCTTGCGTTGTATCGGATACTGGAGGCACAATCTACACAACACATTATCCGAGTTTTACTTATAATTTTAAGACCATAAGTTATAAAAAAGGCAATGAATACTGGCAACTATTACGAGACACTTTATTTGATGGTTGGGTTTGTGCAGTTGATAAACAGAATAGATTATGGGTTGGACATTGGGCAGGAAGCAGTGGAATTAGTTGTTATGACCCGCAAACCGACTCCTGGTCTCTAAAAACCTGGCCCGGCACTCGTGGTGTCATTGGTGCCTTTGGCATTGATAACAATGATACTAAATGGACCTATAATCAAGACAATAAAATAATTGCCATTACTAATAATGACAGCGAATATGTCTTTACTGTGCCTGGGCTTTCCCGTCCTGAACGCCATGGTTATGAATTTGCCTTTGACAGTAAAAATCGCGTTTGGCTGGTGGCTCAAGAAGGAATTATTATGTATGATTACAATAACACCTTGGATAATCCGATTGATGATGACTATAAAATCTATCGCACCGCATCAGAAAAAACAATTAAGTCAATTGCGATTGATACCCGAGACCGGGTTTATATTGGTACTTCTCAAGGCTTAGCATTATTAAAAGATGACTCATTTCAGTTTTTCAATACCGAAAATATTCTGCGTGTAAAAACGGATTGCCAAGACCGAGTATGGTATCTTACCAAAGATGGATTATCGATGTTTAATCCTTATACTCAAGAACATATAACTTACACTAAAGATAACAGCCAGATTATTCCAAATCTTGATCAAGACGAATCATTTTATCAATGGCTCCATATTGATAATGCTCGCAATCGAATTTTGATTGCCACCAAAGAAGGAATAAGCCAATTTCAATTTCAAACCGGACCGCCAGCGCAACTTTCGGAAATAAAGGTTTTTCCCAATCCATTTATTGTCAGCAAGCATCAGACACTAACATTTGATAACTTACCCAATCAATCAATTGTGAAAATCTACACCTTGGAGGGCAAACTTGTGACAACACTTATTGCAACATTATATTCACAACTTTTACACTGGGAACCAAACAATTTACCCACTGGTATTTATTGGGCGTATGTTACTTCACCTTATGGCAGAGGTATTACTAAATTTGCGATTGTCCGTTAAAAATTCATCTCTCCGATTACTAAAATTGCTTAAATCCCGAGTAAATTAGGCAGATTGATTTAGGTGCCGAACCTTTATTATAAATCAACCCTAACAATCAAAAACTAAATCAATATTCTTCTTGTTCTTCTTCATCAAGAAATTCTTCGTCTGATTCTTCTTCAAATCCACCTGCCATACATTCGTCATAATCTGGACATTCGTCACAACAATCATCTCGTAATTTGCCTAATTCTTCACATTCTTCATAATAAGGGCAAATATCACAACACATTTATACCTCCATTAATATAAATTTTAGATTGTTGGATTATTTATTTTTCTTCTAATATGGCATTTTTGCAAAATAGATGGTTTCATCGTCGCAATTTTCATTTTTTAATATATCGTCTTTTCGGTATCGTTATTTTCGGTTTTTCTTTTTCTTCATCCGATAGATCCATACAAGAGTCAAAATATTTACATTGATGACAACAGTCATCTCGAAGTTGGGCTTTTTTTTCACATAATTCATAGCCCGAACAAGCACGACAACACATTGATTAGGTTCCTCCTATGTTTTGACATCGCATTTTTATAAACACAATGCCGGTTATTGGGAAATTTTTTATTTATTTTTTTGCTATTAATGGTATCCATTTTATTTTTATGGGATAAGTTTTAAGGCAACCGCAAAGTCGATAACTGGTTTTCCGAAATGGTTTGTCCCAACATCACAAAACCAATTTTATCTGCTTTTATCCATCATTATAATCAATTCTCGAGCAATTTCTGCTACCGCCGAAGCATAAGCCAAATTAGAATCAGCCAACGGATTATACTCAACGACATCACAACCGACAACATTTAGACCGCTCAATTTTACAATCGATGCGAACAATTCGTGATATGATATACCTCCAGGTTCAGGGGTTTGCACAGCTGGCATAATCCCACAATCTAAGACATCAATATCCAAAGTTAAATAACACGGCCTTTTATCAATTTTCTTTATGATTTCGTCAAGATAGGTTTCGACCTTAAAAAGAAACAAATTGTCATTCTTGGCTGGTCCAGTGAGTGAACGAATACCTAGTTGAAAAATATTTGTTAACGGCAAAATTTCCGCAATGCGTCGGATTACAGTCGCGTGACAAATTTTCTCACCTAAATATTCATCTCTCATATCAGTATGAGCATCAAACTGAATTAAATTAAGGTCAGGGTAGAATTTTTTGAATTCCGAAATAATGGGTAAAGTAATCGTATGTTCACCACCTAAAAAGAGTATTTTTTTACCATTTTTAAGATAATCCGAAATTGCATTCTGAATCTGCTCAAAAGTATCTTTTATTGTTGCATAGGATAAGATAATATCGTTGGCATCATAGATTTTTAAATCGGCAACATCCTTATTAAAATAAGGGCTATAGGATTCAATATTTTCTGTTGCCAGACGAATCTGATTTGGTGCCAATCGACAACCTGGCAAAAATGAGCTGGAACGGTCATAGGGAACACCTAACACTACCGTTTGGGATTCAGTTAAAGTTGCTGTTGCAAAATACAATGCCATCTTCTGGCTATGCCATCATACTGAAAATAATAAACTTGTCAAGCATTTTTTGAAGAGAACAATGTAAAAGTCGATTTTGCCACTAGACCACGGAAACCACAAATTTTTTTACTTATTGAACTCAGACCTGACATTTTTGATGGTGTTTCAGTATTGCAGTCTCAGAGTTATTTTGACCTGAAACGAAAAATATCGTAAATGTTGAAGTGTTGACTGGATTTTTGCATAAACATTTATAAGTTAAATTTAGATCTATTTATATTTTTTGAGTTGGTTTTGACAGAAAAGCCAGGCATCCTGAATAATTGTTTTCAAATCCGATTTTTCCGGCTTAAATCTTAGTTCCTTCTTTATCTTCTCAACATCAGCAATTAATATGGGACAATCACCAACTCGTCTTTTACCAATTTTATAATTAATCTTTTGACCGATTACCTGTTGCGCCATTTGTAATACTTCAAGATTAGAATAACCAATTCCTGTTCCAACATTATAGACTGCAAATCCGCGCGCCATATTATCCATTGCTAAGATATGTGCTTTTGCGACATCATAAACATGAATATAATCGCGGATACAAGTGCCGTCAGGTGTCGGATAATCATTGCCATTAATAATAATCTTTGTCTGTTTCAGGGCTGTTTTTAACAATAGTGGAATCAGATGCGTTTCCGGCCTGTGGTCTTCACCCCAAATACCATCTTCTGTAATATATGCACCAGCCGCATTAAAAAATCTTAAAACAATACAATCTATTATTCTGGAATTAGTGTATTCTTTTAAGAACAGTTCAAAGATTTTTTTACTCTGGCCGTATGGATTCAAAGGATTTGATGGAGTCTCTTCATTTATGGGAATCGCTTTCGGCGCACCGTATACTGCGGCTGAAGAAGAAAAGACAAATCTTCGGCAACTACCCGTCGCCACCATTTCTTGTAACAAATTCATTCCGGCCACAACGTTATTCTTAAAATACTTCTCTGGATTTTTTATTGAATCCGCAATTGAAATCAAAGAGGCAAAATGCATTACGCAATCAAACTTATATTTAGTAAAGACTTTCCGTAATAAGTTAATATCTCCAACATCGCCTTTAATAAATTTAGCCCCTTGAGGAATTGCAGTTATTTTACCTGACGACAAATTATCAATAACAACAACTCGATAGTTATTTTCTAATAACAATTTACTTGTGACTGAGCCAATATATCCGGCACCACCAGTCACAAGTACAAGTTTACAGTGCTTTTGCTTCATATTTATTAAAAAAATAATACTATAACTATAATACATTACTCAAAAATCTGTAATCGTCAATATCTCAAAATAAGTTGATTGAAATTTAAGAGGAGTCATCAAGTTATTAAACTATAAGGTATGGCAATCGACTTGATGGTTTAATAGATACAGTTGTTGATTATTTATACTTAGTAACAGCCATCCCAAAATTTAATTATATCTTTCTTGGAAACATATATTTTTATTATATTATTAAATTACAATATGCTTGTTTTTTACTGAGTTTGAAGAAAATAATTAGGTCTAAAATAATTTTTCTTGGGAGATTTTAGACTGCTGTCTAAATTAATTAGAAGGTACAAAAAACCGACCATAATCGACTTAATATTTTGATATAAAGAAATTGTTGACCATTTGGATAAAAGACTTATAATTGTCTTATGAATAAATCCAATAGTCTGCACTCTGATAAATCAAATATTCCTCTTGCAGAAAGATTAAGACCTAAAGAATTAAGTGAAATTATTGGACAAGAGCATCTATTAGAACAAAATCGACCGCTTCGTAAAATCATTGAAAAGGGTGAATTACACTCAATGATATTTTGGGGACCACCGGGGTCAGGCAAGACGACTTTAGCCCGAATTATTGCTCATTATACTAAAGCCCATTTTATTGAATTTAGTGCGGTGACTTCGGGCATTGCAGATATTCGGCGAGTGATAAAAGAAGCCGAATACCAAAAGCAGATGTTTAATAAACCGACAATTCTTTTTGTGGATGAAATCCATCGCTTCAATAAAGCCCAACAGGATGCGTTTTTGCCTCATGTCGAATCTGGAAAGATAATTCTCATTGGAGCAACCACAGAAAATCCTTCATTTGAAGTCATCAGTCCTTTACTTTCCCGATGCCGAGTTTATATTTTACATCAATTGTCTCCAGATAATCTTAAAACAATTCTGAAGCGTGCGATAAATCATCCCGATGGATTAAAAGAATATAATCCGATTGTTTCGGACGTGATTTTAGATTATATTGTTAATCTGGCTCAGGGTGATGCTCGAGTTGCTTTAATGATATTGGATATTGCAGTTCAATCGACTGAACCTAATGAGAAAAATCAAAGAATTATTACCCAAGAGACAATTGAGCAGGTGGCTTCAAGAAAGATTCTATTATATGATAAGAGTGGCGAAGAACACTATAATCTAATTTCAGCACTTCATAAATCATTAAGAGATTCTGACCCAGATGCCTCATTATATTGGCTGGCGAGGATGCTCGAAGCCGGTGAAGACCCATTGTATATTGCCCGTAGGTTAGTCCGTTTTGCGACTGAAGATATTGGAGATGCCAATAATCTGGCATTAGTAATTGCCAATGCGGCAAAAGATGCGGTAGATTTTATTGGTCGTCCTGAAGGTGATTTAGCATTAGCACAAGCTGTAGTCTTTTTAGCCTTAGCACCAAAGAGTAATGCAATTTATAAAGCGTACGAATTAGCCAAAAAAGATGCCTTAGAAAGTCTTACGGAACCAGTGCCTTTACATTTAAGAAATCCCGTAACACCATTAATGCAGCAGCTTGGATATGGTAAAGGTTACAAATACGCTCATAATTATCCTGAAGCACAAGTTGACCAAGAACATTTTCCATCATCATTAAAAGGAAGAAAATATTATTATCCACCCAAAAGCCCAAAGATAAGTAATAACAAAGATTAAAAAATGCTCGCTTTTATTTATTAGAATAGACACAGATGATATTATTACTGCAGAACTTTTATCATTATCTGATTGAGATTCTCCCGGCATTAGCAATCGGATTTCTATTATCAGGAATAATCCATGAATTTATTCCGACGAAGATTATTGAAAAATATTTATCGGGTAAAGGGCTTAAACCAATTCTCTTATTGACTCTGATTGGCACGGTCTTACCGATTTGTTGTTGGGGCACTTTACCAATGGCTATTACTTTTCATAAAAAGGGTATAAAATTAGGACCAATCTTTGCCTTTTTAGTGGCAACACCTGCCACTTCGGTCAGTGCATTCTTAGTAACATTACAAGTATTGGGTCTAAAATTTGCTATCTTTATATTTGTCGCAGTTATCATTATCGGACTTGTGCTCGGTATTATCGGCAATCATATCCAATACACACCAAAAGGAAACAAAGACCAAATAATCTGTTCGCGCTGTAATTTAGAAGAAAGAGAATGCAACTGCCATAAGAAAATCGCAAACCGAATAAAATCAATTCTGACATTTGCATTTGTGCAAATGCCTAGGGAAATTGGGCCTTTGACTTTACTGGGTATTTTTCTGGCAGCGATGGTAGTTACGATTACGCCGATTGGAGTATTTATAAAAAATTTTCTAACTGGTAGTATTGCTTATCCATTAGCATTAATATTTGGTATCCTAATGTATTTCTGTTCAACTTCAAGCCCGCCTTTGGTCGATGCTTTAATTAGACAGGGTATGAACCCCGGTGCCGGAATGGTTTTGCTTTTAATTGGACCGGTTACTTCTTACGGAACACTGTTAGTATTCGGTAAAGAATTTGGCTTTAGAGTCGTGATTATATATTTAATAGTTTTAAGTATTTTATCCTTGGGTTTGGGATATTTGTTTAGTTTTTTAATAAATCAATAGTTTCAACCTGTAATTAATTTTAGTTCTTGAGAAAATGTATTAAACGGGCTTTACCAAGAATCAAAGTAAAGCCCGTTGGTTTTTTGCAGACTTGGAATAAAAGCTTTTATTTATTTATTTTAATTCTTGTTCCGAGATGCAACTTTGCTAAACCTAACATTTCAATGGTAGAATGCCCCCAACAATCGATACCGCGTTCGGCTTTAGTAGTTTTATCCCATAATTGAATTTCCAGATATGGTCGTAGTTTATCATTTATTTGGTATGCTAAACCAAAACCTGCCCGATAATTATACCATTTCTGCCAACGCATTTTGCGATAATATAAGCCAAAAGTCAAGTAAGGATAGAATCTTTTTAAGGGAAAAGCATAAGATATATCAGCGCCAATTTGCGGAAAGATTAGAAAGTCAGTTCCTCCTGCATATAAAAATCGTAATTCAGAAATACCGGTCCGAATTGTTAGATTTTTGTAAGGTGTTATGTGAAAATCTAAGGCGAAGCAAGTATAAGGTGTTTGAAGTGTATCCGTTAGCCAGGTATCAGGCGGAACATATAATCCCTCAAGTTCTTCAGTTATATTAGTCGAAATCCGCAGACCCATGTCGGTAGCGGATGTACCAAAACAGACGGCACATATAATTAAAGCGGTGGTTGTTTTGTATAACATAATGCCTCCTTATATATAAAGTTCGGAGCATTTTTATACAAAACAATTACTTACCGACCGCTACATCATCTCCTATACATTATAAATTTAAAATATTTTAAGTAAAATACGAAACAAGTCAATACCAAATGTAATCGAGCAAATATCTTGGGAATTGCGGAAGCGGATAAGGCCGATGTGCAGTTTTGCTAATTATGCGAGTTGTGCTCGAACAGTATATGCGGTTTTTAACAAATATAACCAACAACGAGAGGCAAAGCCTTTATGGAAGAAAAAAGAATTTACACAAAATTCTTGACGCTATCTTTACTGTTATGCTTATAACATCACATTCATTTTAAGAAAAATACATTGCGAAATGATCTTAGAAAACCCTTTGGCAATATACTAAATATTAATATCTTGCATAATAAGAGAAGTCTTTATCTTTAACCGAAAATCTTATCTTGACCTTAAAAATCTAATGGTATTTAAGATAAACTCTTTACCATAATTTAATCTTCTTAAAGCATAGTCGGTCATAATACCTAAGGCATAACTGGGTGAAGTTGCCTTAGCTTCTTTAACTTGTTTCAATAATAATAACGCGATAAATCGTGATATTCCAGCAAAGATAAAGAACAACTGGTAATTAACTATATTTAGGCCTAAGACTTCAAGATTAAAATCTTTTAAGAGGTTTGCCAGATAACCCCCTAATAGCGATGATACAAATCCACTGATACCAGTAACCGCAGCAAAGATGGCAAAATAACTTTCTTTAAGTTCTTCGTTATCAGAAAGTGAGAAAAGAATATTAAAGACACTCAGATTTACTCCTGACCAGAAAATGCCGGTGAGAAATGCATCAATCCAAACCGGTAAAAGAAAATTGGCGGTGGGGAAAATCCAGAGCAAAGGCAGAAAGGCAATAGAGAAAAAATTAATAAATAGAATTGGTTTTGATTGAAAGCGGTCAATTGCTTTTCCCCATAATGGTTGAAAGATAAATGTCACAATACCTGCAATAATAGAGTAAATTGCAACAGTAGAATATTGCATTCTAAGATTTTGGAGCATAAAGACTAAATAAAAGGGACTGGCAATACTTGAGGTGATATACCAAAATCCAACAAAACGTAAAAATTTACGAAAATTTGTGTCTTTGAACGGAGCGGAAATAATTGCCCGCAAATTAGTTGGTTGCCTGACCATACTAATCTCTGGTTGTTGAGACAAAAGAATCGTACCTACTAATGCACAAAGGCTGGCGATTAAGAAAATTATGCCAAAGCCAAAGTTATGTTGGTTCGTTGCCTTAAAATAGTCTAGGAGTTTAGCTCCGCTAAAAGATACCGCCATACCAATTAAGCCCATTGCAGTGTTACGAATACCGAAGAACCGGCCGCGCATCTCTTTGGGCACTAAATCACTCATCCACGAGAGCCAGGCATTATCAGCTATCATCAATAATGCATTAAAAACTCCAATAATGACTAAAAGATGCGACAACCGAGGCGTAACATTAAATAACAAGAGTACAGCCAAAATAAAAAATAGGGCACGGCCAATACCTGAAGTAACAACTGTAAGCGGTTTTCTGCGACTTAACCGATTTACTAAAAAAGCCGAAACAAATCCAAAACTAGTTAGAAGCGCAGGGATTGCTGCTAAAAGTCCAATGTGAAAAGCCGAGGCTTTCAAATATAAAGCAAAACCAGTTAAAAACATACCTCCGGTCAGAGTTATATGAATATTAGTAAAAAGTCCTTGCAGAATAGAGATGCGAAGTGCTTTTTTAATAACTGTATCTTGCATAAAGAGTTAATATTACAAAACCTGTTCTCAAAAGTCAATTATAATTATTAAGAAAAACTGTCTTCTATAATTTTGAAATATTTATGCCATGGTTTTATCCTCAAAAAAACTAGCATGATACTAACAACAAAAAATAGATATATCTTTATTTCTTCATACTTTGACAATATAATATTGGAGTGGTTCAATTTTAACGGTTAATAGAATTAGTGTGGTTAGTAAAAAATTTGAAAGATTATTTTCAACCGTAAAACCAGGAAAATATGAAAATGAAAACAATAAGCCAAAAACAATGTCCTAAAAAGCAGATAGTTGCTTATATACATATACTAAGAACTTATAGACCAAGGAAATCAACCTTGTTTATTTTTTGTAGGTTTCGTACTTTTTGCTCTAATAATTAAGTCATAGTCTTTTTGGGTCAATAGCATAAAATATTTGACAGCACTACGATTTTCTATTAAACTTTTGCCAAATATATTTCTGAGAGGCAATATCGACTGCTAAATATACCTAATATTTTCCTTCTTTACTTACTGAATGATAACCGCATTCGCAACCAAAGAGATATAGCATATGCCTCATTACCCAATTTCCTAAAAGATACTATATTTCCTAAAAGATACTATAACCGATGTGTTTTAAGATGTCTTATTCGCCGAGGTTACTTTTGTGCTTTGACGCCCAGTTTTCAATATTCTCTTAACCTTCCTTCGCTATCTATACCTCCGTAGAGGGAGTCATACCATCATTTTGTAAAGTTTTTTATTTTATTCTTTGTAATTCAAAGAGTTGAATGAAAATTTTATCTCTATTTTTGTTGAAATATACATATAACTTCGCTGAGAGGTAAAGTTAACATTATAGGAGCAGACTTTTGGAGTTTTGGGTTAAAAATAATAATGTCTTAATTCGGGGTAACTTTGAATAAGGCGTCCTGTCCGCAGTTGGTCTTAGAGGTCTTTGAATGAATTAATGTTTTCCCCATCAGCACAGATATCTCTGTTATTCTCAATTTTTTTGCAAATTCAGAGGGACTTTTTCATAATTCTCATCTTAAGCTTAAGTCCAAATTGGGAAATCACAAAATGCACTGTATCGAGAAGATTAAATACAAAAACAACTGCAAAATGAACAAATCATGCACTATTTTAACAAATGCTATCTAATAACTAATGACTCTCAGATAATTTTAAGAGTTTGACAATGTTTGTGAAAATTCTGGTAAATTTAGATAAGCATATTGGCTTCGTTAACATTTTTATAAATCTGCTAATTTTTTTTATTCAGATTCTATTACAAATTAGGTTTCGATTTTCTAATCGATAATACTACTTTTTAATTGTTTCAACCAACACTAATTCAGGTAAGCCTTTAATCTTTTTTGTAGTTAAAAAAGTAGGTTATTCAAATCTTGCACTATAAAGACAACCGCAATATTTTTGCCGATATAAATCCAGTTTTTTACTGAGTTGAAAGTCTTTTTCTTCTTGTTGGTAATTGGTTTCAATAAATGTAATGTGATATTTTTTGCCAATTTTTTTACCCAAAGAATTGATGATGGCAGCATTTTTATAAGGACTGGCGGTTAATGTAGTTGCATAATACCGAATTGATTCTTTTTGCGCATATTCTGCAGTTGCCTCAAGACGAATGCGAAAACAACGCCAACAGCGTGGACCTCCTTCTTGCCAATGTTCTAAACCCAAAATTGCAGAATGCCAGTTTAGATTATCGTTTGCCCCATAAATTAGTTTTACTTTACAATGGGTAAGTAATTTCTCAGTTGCAATTAGCCGTTGCTGATATTCAATGGGTGGTTCAATGTTAGGATTATAAAAATAACCAATGACTTCATAATTTTCTTGCAACCGCTTAATAATTTGACTAGCACAAATCCCACAACAGATATGAAGTAATAGTTTATCTTTCATTTATTTTGACCTATGAGAAAACTTTTAATTCTTCAAAACATATTTTTATTTATCGTGCTGTTCGCTTCTTTTAATTCTTTGAAGTCTCAAGATTAGGCGATTCTTAACTACCTTTAGATGGATTCTATTTTATCGTTTTTAATTCTTCTTTTTTCTGTTTAATTTTTTCCTCAGTCTTTTGGAGTCTGTTAATGATTTCTATCATCTTTTCACTAAGATTAAACATCTTCGTCGGGTCGTAATGTTTTTTATATTCAGTATATAATATCTCACCTAAATTTTGTAGTAATCGGTCTTTTTCTCGCTCTAACGAGAAAATCTGGAGTTTGATTTTGCCTTTATAAGTTAAGTCTTCGGCTTCTTTGAGGGCTAATTTGGTCGTATCTTTTAACCAAGTTTTGACATCTTCCCAAATTATCGGCATATTTTACTTCCTTTCATAAAATTGTCTTCAGACTATTCATTCTTTTTATTATTTCTCTACCCACAACTGTCTGACTTTTGTATTTTCAACTCAGATTCAATCTAATTCATTATAATAAACTTTTCCACAATTGATTTTTTCTCTTCTTTACCAGATTCGTATGACCGAGCAATAATTTTGTAAAGATAGACACCGTTAGCAGGTATATCTCCATCTGCGTCTTTCCCATTCCATTCAATCTGATTATAGCCAAAGGAACAATATCTTTCTGGTAGAGTATTAATTAATCTGCCGGCAATCGTGTAAATCTTTATCTGCACCCAAGCGGGTTGAGTCAATTCAAAGGTAAAATACCCGGTTTGAGTGTTAGCATCTAAATAGTATAATACTTTGTGAATATTTAATCGTTGCTCGGTTAACACCTGCACTTTTACCGATTCTTGAGTTACTCTTAAGAGATTATCTGATGCCCGACACAGAATGGTACATGCGCCCGTATCTAAATCTACCGGATAAAAGAACCGTCCTTGAGTAAAATTGCCAATATCATAATTAAAATAAGGGGTTAAATCGACATCATATATAATTTGATTTGATTTACGAATAATGAGCCGGGGATAATAATTTCCTGGAATCGGGGCTAAAAGGATACCTGAAGTATCGGCGACAATACCTGTCAAGGTAAACTGTTTTGGTACAATATCATTGTTATTAATTCTTTTTTCGTCATAATAGAGTTCAATCTTCGGTCCGGTAAAATCTGTGTAATTAGCCACAGCGGTATCAAAGACAATAGTATCCTTAAGAAAACTACAAATCTTATTTTGATTCGGGTCATAACTAATAGCGCTAATGCGAGAAGTATGTGGTATCTCTGTATAATAACCACCTCCAGCACCAGGTAAAATATCATAACGGATAAACCGCGGCAGTCCTAAAGGCACAACAAAACGGAATTGCATTGTGTCATTAATAGTGCGACCAATACCACGAAAGATTTCATAGCCGGATAAAGCATAAAAGATTGTGCCAATCTCCGATTCATATCTTCGTTGCCATCGATTAGAAAATACGGAGGTCGAATAGAGTTCCCCTGAATTTGGTGCTTGGCATTGAATCGCTTTAGCCGGTTGAAAAGTATCAGGTTGGGCATTAATCTTTGTCATTAAATTGGGTAAGGCGGGAATTGTTGCTGGGTCGCCAAAAAGATGATAATAATGATTCTGTGGTGTTGTATAACAGGCAAGTAAAAAAGCCCGACCCAAGGTGCTTTCTGGTTGTGCGATTAGTTTTTGAAAAAACATTTTGGCAAAGACAAAATTATCTGCTGAGAAAGTTGCTTTACTGGCACCAGTGGTGGCAATTGCTCCTTCTTGTCTACGCACTAATTCTTCCGTAATTGACTCAAATTTTGTATCATCAAATCTTCCCACACCACAACTACCAAAAAAGGCAATCAAATTTCTTTTTCCATTTTTAATTAAAGGTATATGTTCCGTCTTGAATACCTGCTCGTGTGCAATCTGAAAACCTGAGCCATGACCAAAATAGGCCAATAATGAAACACCTCGATTAATCTCTTTGAGTAAGGCTTCGCGGGCTAATCGTTTTTCTCGAACTTCATTAAAGGGATATTCTGTAAGATAAATCTTTATAGGCTCAAGATGGTGAAACAATTGATTCGTATTATAAGTTAAAAAGAATTCAAGATTTTCGTTATTGCTAATATGTTCAAACCAGAATCCGACATCAACTGTGCCTTGCCCTTTCCATTCATCGTCTGATAAAAGAATGAATCGTTTATTCCAAAATCCTAAAGTTCGTCTTGACTCATAGTCAATTAATTTATCGTAAAAGTTTCTTATTTCTGTGTTATTGCGCGCGGTAATTCTGCCCAATATCATATCAGGTGTTGTGCCTGGACCATTAAAATCCGCATACCAAGCATCAACCGATAACGCACCGAAAGAATAGACCTGAAAGTCAATATCATAACCGCGTTCATAAGGCGGTACAGTGGGAAAAGTTGTTAATTGTAAAATATTACGATAATCATAAGTGCCGTCACCTAATAATAAACCAAAATAAGGTCGATACTTTTGAAATAATCTCTTAATCGCACCAGGTTCTTCAATACCGAAAGTAAAATCATCATAAATTGCACTCAAGGGAACTGTTTTAACTTGGGCTTGTGGTATTCCAACAATATTATTTCGCCGATAATTTTCTAACAGCAAAGCATTAGGATAAAGTTCATCCGGTGCAATAATAAAATAGTGGATATTTCCATAATTTAGGGTTCGACCAACAATTCGGGATTCAATGCTCAAAACCTTGCGGGCTTTGGTCTCGTCCGTTATATAGTAAAAAGTAGTGTCGTAATTGGTTAATCCAAAGATAATTGTGTCCTGATTTTTATAATAACCAGTAATCATTTTCGGCGCATAATAATTAGTAATATCCCAAACAAGTGGTTTGTTATTCATGCGGGTTATAGCAAAACTTTGAGTGCCGGGCGCAGAATAAAAATACAAATCTCGCATAGTTGGCAGGAATTCCAGTCTTTGTGAATAGTGAACATCAAGATAATCGAAAAATACTTCTTGGCTACTGGTATTATATAAAGTAAAATTAATCGTGTTGTTCGGAACCAATGGTATGCGTCGATTTATAACAAAATCGAAAGGCGGTGGTCCTGATTCACCACCACTAAAATAGAAAGTGTCGAGATGAGTATTGTTTATACCGACTTTTAGATAATTGGATGATGATTTACCCCAAAACCGACCAGAGATAGAAAAGAGTGATTCTGGATTTTGTAAGTTTAAGGTTATATCAAAAGTTTTGGCATTGATACCGGCTTCTTTAGAAAAAAGTTCCCAAATCCATAATAAGCCACTTCGAGCAGGACAATCACGGTCTTGTTCCAGATGAGCATAATTAGACGCTGAATTTTTCGGGTTAGATTGTGCAGTCGACTGTATTTGTTCCATTCTTTTACCATATCCGGAAATTTGTAGCGAAAATCCCCAAGTTAACCAATAGTAGTTATAACGAGTAAATGGATTAGTATAAAAATTAGTCCGTTTGAGATTAAAACGCGATGGGGACAAACCGTAAAATAGAATATAGTCGTCTTTATCAAAAGAACCATCAGATTCGCCTGAAATATAAATTGGAATTTCAACCATAGTATCTGGATAATAGACATTAGAAGTGCATTCACCGATATTGAACAAACGGATTGTTCGTGGGTCGATTAATTTTATCGGAAGCCCGGCTTTTCGCAATTCCTCATAAGTTATTTTATAGACACCGGTCGACTCAACTTTTATCTTATACCAGTTCAAAAATCCTTGGGGATATCGGGGATTAAGCGGATTGAGTTGTGGTGTCTTTTTCCAATGCACGGCGTCTTTTCCATTAAGTAAAAGTTCTTGACAAATACCATCAAAATAGTCAGACCAAGGATTATATTGTGCCGGTTCACTAAAACGCAAGTGCACGACAAAACTATAATTTATTATTGCGCGTTTGTTGGGATATTGATATTGAATAGGCGTAATCTTTATCCGAGCAATGCGAATATCCCGCAGATAGCCAATTTCTGAAACTTCACAAATATTTTCCGGATAAATTGAAGATTTTGCATAAGATGAGTTTAGTTTATATATTGGTTCTTTATCCCAAAACCGCATTGGCACCGGTGGAATATCAATATTGTTAATTGTAACCGCAGATATAACTGTCGTGGTAATAACAATATCACCTTGTTGAGGAATACCAATTAAAATATCTTGACTCGGTAAATCGAATGTCCCAGGTAATTCTTTACGCGTTGTGCCTTCTATCTTAAATACTGTATAAGTCTGATTATCAATAGCAAAACTTTGTTGAGTTAGCGCGTCTTCCGTAAAATCATAACGAAAGGTAAATTCAGTATAATCCGATTTAACGACCGTTATCTTGGTAGGAGACGACAATTTAATTTCAGAAACAGGTATCCGATTCGGACTTAGTTCATTCTCTAAAAGAGAAGGCATTTGAACGGATAAAGGTTTCTCTGGTTGCGGTATCTGTTTAATGTTTGGTACTTGTGGCGGTTTTAGCAAATTTGAAGATACTGCAAAGAGCAAGGATAGAAATAAAAAATAGGATAAGGCTAACGTTCTTCTCATAACAAAATTACAATGAGAATAAAAATTGTGTCAATCAAAAGTTTATTCCATATCAGTATTTCGGATAACAAAACATTTTCCGAAATCTTTCTTATATCAAATTATAATTGTTAACGATAGTTATGTCAATCTATATCTGCAATGTGTCTAAGAGATACTTTTTAGGTGATTTAAATTTTATAATAGTTATGGGAAACAAGTTTTTGACTTATCTAAGATTAATTTCAAATCTTTATTTAAGAATAAAAGGCGCTATGCAAACCACAACCCTTATCAATTATAAAGAACTAAAAAATTCACCCAATAACTGCATGCGTAATTTTGTGTCGATGATGTTAGATAAAGTGGCGATAGAAAAAGGTTCTTGGAGATATAATCAAATTTTGGGGAAAATTGGAAATGTGGTATTTTACGAGCATGATAAAAATGCTGGCACTAATCAAACGTGACAAATGCCGTCGGAAAGGAACCTACAATAAAAGATTATGGCAAAAATCAAATGAAGACAAGACTAATCTTTGACCGCAAGCAAAAATAAGTTATTTTATGAAAATATAATCAAATCTTGTGGATAATTAGAAATAAGGTATTTTATAAGTAAAATAAAAGCGCCGGCATTAATCAAACGAGCCGGCAACTTGTTTGACCAAGGAGGTAAAAGATTAGGTGACTTTATCTGCTATCCCATTGATTATCGTATGGTTAAATCATTCGGCCAATTAGAGGACAATCCGAGCATTTGAAGATTCGACGGTCGGAGAGGTATGCCGGCGGATTGCCGAGGGGTATGCCCCCCGGCCTGCCCACTGGCTTGCCGACCGGCTTACCTATTAGGTGACCGAAGATGCCAAGGAAGCCGGTGGTTAAAACGAAAGTATAATTGAGTTGATTACAGGAATTTTTTATCAACAGAAACAGCGGGACGGAACATTAAAAAACGGGAAGATGTGCTTATCTTTTATCTACAGAATTTCCCCAAACATTGACAATATCTTTTTCCTTCGCATCTTATCTATATCTCGCAACCAATTAGACCCAGTGCTAAAAAATGTTTAGGCTTAAGTATTGTGATAGCACAAATCCAAGTCCCGCACCAACAAAAATTAACCAAGCCGGACTAATTTGAAATTTAATCAGTAGAATAAAACTTACGAGCGCAAATCCAATTTTTATCAGCGAACTGGTTGTGCAATCACAAATTAAAACATTATTGGTAGAACCTAAAATAATTGTTGCTGAGATAAGAAATCCCACAATTGCTGGTTTAACTCCACTAATAAATCCTTTTAGATAATTGGCAATCGCTATTCGCCTGTTATTTTTTATAAATCGGTGGTAAATTCCTAAGATCACTGCCAAAATAATGAGCGATGGTAGAAAGATTGCAATTGTTGCAATGATTGCGCCGACAATACCTGAAACTTTATAACCAACAAAAGTTGCTAATAAAGCCACCGGTCCAGGTGTTATTTGACTAATCGCAACACCAGCCAAAAGTTCAGATTGAGTAAGCCATTTTTGGACAGTAACAACTTCGTGTTCGATAAACGGGATTGCAGCATAACCGCCACCGAAGATAAAAGCACCAGTTTCTAAAAAGATAAGCGATAACATTGCTATGTTCTTTAGTTTAACAATAAGCGGCGTTGTTCCATAGAAGAAAAATAAAGGTAGAATAAGAATAAATTTAGCGTTCGTCCGCTGTCTTAGGATAACACCGATAACGCCGCAAATCAAAAAAATTAAAACTGGACTAATCTTTAAAAAATTAGCACCTAAGGCAAGTACTGCAATTAGAATTGCTTTTAAGTCTTTAAGATACAGCCTTGCCATATCGAAACTTGCCCAAGCAAGAATTCCAATGATAATTGGTTGAATCCAAGCAAAAATATTATTGAGAATTGGTATTTGCTGAGAATGGAAATAGAGATAACTAAAGATTAGAGTTGACAGAAAGCCGGGAAAAAGAAAAGCAATTACTGAACCAATCATTCCTTTTGTGCCTTTGATTTTAAAGCCAAGATATTGGACATAATTCGGAATAAATGGACCAGGAATCATTTGACCTAATGTGACCGCAGTGGCTAAATCGTCATCAGTTGCCCATCTTTTATTAACGATAATATATTTGCGCAGAATTGCCAACATACCAACACCACCACCAAATCCAACACTGCCAATTTTAAGAAAAATTAAAATTAAATCCCTAAATCTTACTGCTTTTGTAGTCTTATCAAAGGTATTTTGCATTAAGTTAATATTATCTCAAAAACATAGATTTAACAAGATTAAATATTAATGGACAACGAAAAAATCAGGAAATGTAACAGTTTAATGTGTTTAGCCAATTTATAACAAAATCATTTCCTGGACCTTTATGCTTCGTGAACAGTCAGTTATAGATAAACTAACATAGATAAACTAATAAAAATGAAAGTTTTCATTTCATATAATGTGACCACTTGTTGTAAGTTACCATTCTAAAGAACGTAACCAGAATAAATCTCCAAAATTAAGAAGTCTTTAATCTTGAAAGGATAAAAAGTGCCCAAAAGTATTTGTCTTAAAAGCACCTATCCCTACAAAAAGAAATTTGTTGGCACTATGTCCAATATTGACAAACTAAAAAATTACACTTTGTATTTATTACATTCTCATTTGATAGTAATTTTTATGACTAATCGTTAACACATCGTAATTGTAATGACTGTTGAAGATGTTGTTGACATTATAAAACATAATACATAACTTGACATTATTTCATAACAACTAATTTTTCTTTTATCATTTCGTCATTCAACTTCACAAAATAGACACCGCTTTTAATACCATCAAGCGAGATACTTTGAACTTTTTCACCTTTGAACTCTTGAACTTTTATTAATTTTCCTGTCACATCATAAATCGCAATTTGTTCAGTCCGATCCGGGCAAACATTCAGCGGATGGCCTACAGCAAAATATGACCTTGCTGGGTTCGGATATATTTTTACCGTTAAGCATTTTGTGTCAAGCGTTATACGTTCTTCTTCAATACCACCTGATGGTCCCCGATAAATATAAAACCCACTATCACCTTGTGCAACATATATATAAGAATTTACGACATACACACCTCTAGCGCTACTAGTAGTAACATAATAACCATATTCTGTTGGCGCTGAAGGATTGGAAACATTAATTATTCTGAGATTACCATCTGCAACATAAGCATAAGAACCTACGACAAAAACATCATAAGCAGTACCATCAGTATCATAATAGCCTACCTCCGTTGGCGACGAAGGATTGGAAACATTAATTATTCTGAGACCAGAATTTCCATCTGCAACATAAGCATAAGCACCAGAAACATAAACATCGTATGAATAACCAGGTGTATCATAGTTTCCAACATAAGTTGGTGATGATGGATTTGAAATATCAACGATTGTCAATCCCCGGGTACCCGCTGCGACATAAGCATAAGAACCTAAAACATAGACTCCCTGCGCATAACCTACATTTGTTGTATTCCCAACTAAAGTTGGTGAACTCGGATTTGAGACATCAACAATTATTAGTTGACCACAAGGAATATAGGCATAAGAACCAGAAACATGGACATCATAGATATAACCTAAATTAGTATAAGAACCAACCAAAGTAGGTGATTGAGGATTAGAAATATTTACAATTCTCAGACCAGACCCACCGTATGCCACATAGGCATATGACCCTGAAACATAAACACCATTAGCCCAACTTGGTGCGAGATAATAGCCGACTTGATAAGGTGATTGCGGATTGGCAACATTAATAACTCTAAGACCAGAAGCTGTGGCCGCGACATAAGCATAAGAACCCACGACATAAACATCAGTAGCATAACTATTGGTATTACAGCGACCTATCAGTCGACAATTCAGTGAATCAGTAAGCAATTTATTAGATGGATTGAGATTTAAGTGTTCAGCATTTGAGAGTGTCGTTTGTGCCAATAGTCCAATAAAAACAATTAGGATTATAGCAATTTTGTCTTTCATGCTGCCTCCTAATTATAAATATTTATAAGGATTAAAAAAATTTTATTTTGCGTACAATGAAAAAATTATATAAAAAATCAGAATAATTTCAAGTATTTTAATAGGTGTGTTCTCCTTTTTTTATTAAAATTATCTGTGTTATCATATCATAGGAGGATACACCTTTATTTTTAACATATCAAGCCTAAATTTACACA